>NZ_AUCX01000024.1 GCF_000429985.1 Maridesulfovibrio bastinii DSM 16055 | reverse complement strand
GTATTTCTTTGACAAGACGCCTCTCACTGCGAATTCCAAATATATACCCAATAAATAACATCTTAAAAAGAACAACTGGATCAATTGCTGGACGACCATTGTTCTCACAGTAAAGATGCTTGGTCTTCTCTCGAATAAATGAAAAGTCGATAAACTTATTTATTTTTCGAAGTAAATGGTTTTCAGGAACCAGCTCTTCAATTGTTACTAGCTCAACAGTGACTTGCTTTTGATCAGAATTTTTTAACATGCAAATAATATAAAAAAGTCCCCGCCAAAAGGCGAGGACTTTGTCATCAATCTGAAACCCTTTCAAGGGTTTTTCTATTAAACAGAACGTCTGGAAAGCTTGCTGAATTTATTAAACAGAACCGGTCCGGTGATACAGGTCACCAGAGCTAGCAGGATAATAGAATCCTTTGTCTGGATATTGATATACCCTTCCTGAAGACCAACAGCAGCGGCAGCTATGATGAGGCTTAGACGGGAAGAAAGCAGAGCCCCGGCTCTAAGCCCTTCAGATAATTTCATTCCCCATAACGGAAAAATCAGACACGGAACAAACTTTACCAGCAACGAAGCTGCAAAAAGTTGCATCGTAAAAAATATTCTTTCCGGAGTCAGAATATTCTGAATTTCAAATCCCATTCCAACGTTTATAAAAAACATTGGAATCAGAAAGCCAAAACCGATGACTGAAATTTTTGATTCAAGATTTTCCTTTTTACGCAAAACAAATGACAGGATGCACCCGCCCATAAAAGCCCCGAGAACCGGCTCAAGATGCACTATTTCTGAAAGACAGATAAAGAGAAACAGCAAAGCAAGTGAAACCCTGACACCCTGTTCCTGAAGGGTTTCAGTGAGCAGAAGCTTTTCTGCTTTTTCAGGATTCCACCACGCCCACAATCTGGCAGACCATAGCAGAACAGCAAAAGCCACAAAAAGGGGCAGAGGAATCAGCAGATCAATTCCAACTCCTTTCTGCATCCATAGTACATAAAAAGTGATTCCCAGAAGCGTGATAAAATCAGCAATTGTCGCTGCGATGAGAACTCTTTGTCCAAAGTCGGAGCTTTGAATTCCGGACTCTTTCAATATCGGCATGACCAGACCAAGTGAGGTTGTGGAAAGCACCAGAGCGATAAAAACACTTTGAGAGAGAAAGACCGCACACAACCACGCTATAATAATAGTCAACCCGAACAGCATGCCATGAAAGCCCATGGCTTTGCGCCCCTGACCTTTCAGCAGCTTGAAATCAATCTCCATTCCAGCCTGAAACATAAGGACGAGAAAACCCAGATGGGCCAGAAACGGAAGCCAGTCGCCCTCCATTTCCAATCCAAGAAAACTGCGGCCGATAACTACTCCGAAGAGAATTTCCCCGACAGATGACGGCAAGCCTATCCTACGGCTTATTCCGGGCAGCAGAGCTGCAGCCATTGCGATGATGAAGAGTCCGGTTTCTGCGCTAACTGTCATATCTAAAACGCCATCAGCAGGACTGAACATTCAGCCGATGCAGCAATATTTTCACCGACATTTGGAGAAAGAAGTCCCCGGTCGCGGTTATTACTGCCGACAATCATAAGCCCGAAATCAGAACTCATTGCGGCAATCTCTTTGACAGGATTCCCTTTGCCGATGACAACATCAAACCTTACTTTATGAACATGGCTGAGTTCATTGACTCTTGCCAGCACCCTGTCCTTCCACTCGCTGGTACCATCACCGGTTATAAAATCAGGTTGTTCAACGATGGCGATAGTAATCTCACCTCCCATTTGTTTACTGATATCAACTGCCGTTTCTACAGCAAGCTCAGCCATAGCCGAACCATTGAAAGGAACCAGAAATTTTTCATAGGGAACTGTTCCCCTTGAAATAAGCAGAGGACGATCAATTTCATTGGAAAGCCTGACATAATCTGGTCTGCCGAAGCTTTTCAAAAGTTTTTTCTCAAAAACTTTTGTAACCACCATTCCATAACTTCCACGCCGGCATTCAGATCTTATTATCTCAGGAATTGTCCCTTCAGCAGATTCCATGGCCACATTCAAATTATCAGGCCATGTGGCTATATGCTCCACATATCTGTCTTCAGGTTCAGCGTTTAAGAGAGTTACATGCTTGATATGAATATTCTGGGCCAGATATAAAGCCTCTGTCGCTTCCGGGGCAACGCCCTCCCGTTTTTCTGAATCACGCAGGGCAACAAGAATACCTGAACCGTATGCAAGAGGAAAACGGGGAAGTCCACATTCAAGTATTCCGCATACAGTCTGAAAAATTGAAGTATCACCAATTATTACCAGTCGGTCTTCATCACTGATCACCGTATCTGTTTTTGGAAAAATGAGTTTCTCTCCACGAAATATCGCTGCAAGGCGCGCTCCCCTGCGTCTTAAAAATCCTGCCCTCTTGCCCGAAACGGAAGGATGATCTGAGACTTTTACTTCCATTACATTGGCAGGCCCGAGACCAAGAGGTGTAACTCTCATTCTGGGGTCCTGCAGATAATGATAAAGCTGCCCGGCAGCCAGACTGCTCATTCTAATGACATGAGTGCCTTCATGTCTGAGAGCCGCAGCAATTTCAGCATCTTTTATAAAAGCTGAGATGTGATTGACTCCGTACTTTCCGGCGAGTTCAGCAATAACCGAGTTAACTTTATCGTCAGCGGTAAGAGCCAGAACATAATCATAGTTACCGGCATCAAGCTTTTCCATAACGGCTGCACTGGATGCGTCTTCGACATGAGTATTTACGATATCCGGAAATATGGATGCCGTTTTTTCAAGCTCCTCAGAAGATTTGTCCACCAAAGTAACTTCCCAGTCATCACCAAGCTGCTTCAACAGTTCCCGGGCGATACTCCCAGCTCCGCAGATTAATAACTTCATAATTGCACATACTACCTGTAAGGGCTTTTTTACCCTGATTATGGAGTTTCAAATTTCACTTATGATTAAACATTACACCTTTTATACCTTTCAAGTAAAATCAAAAATTTGGCAAGCTTCCTTTTTGTGGAGAACAAAATGCAGAATATCTCAGTTTAGTAATCATATTGTAACCGCCGTGTAATGATGTGCAGCGGATGAATGCTAAAAGAAAACACCACTACCGGATGACTATATGACCCAATAAGCAACTATCAAATCTGGCGGCAATACGCCAAACCTGTCCCAAATGTCCGGATTGAAAACGCTCCCATCCTTAAATAAGGCTGGGAGCGTTTTCAATATTCTACCGCATATAACCATCGACGCCCCCAAAAATACCGAATAAAAACCAATTTTAATAGATTATTCTATAAAAATATTTTTTTAGAAGCTAGACCTTCAAAGTCCTAAAACTAATAACTGCTGTCATAAAATCTTTTAATCATTTCAAATAGAATAGATTTATTGTTATTTATAGTTGAAAACATTTTTTATAAATTATAGGATAAAAAAACAGGAGAGGCTGGATGTCTATTCTGACAGCAAACAAAAGAGAAATCTTTCGCAAAGAATTTCTGGACCCGCTTATGCAGACTTCCAGCAACAGTACTCTGGGCCGTATTAAAAGCCCGAGTTCTCCGATAATTGAAACTATAAACAATATACTTTCATGGCATAAATTCTCATCAAATATTCCATCAAGAAAGTTGATCATCTACTCTGATCTTCTACAAAATTCAGTGCATTGCTCTGATTATCCCAGTCAGAAAATAGTCAGATTTAAATCTGCCGGATGTCCTGAAATCGGGAATTTAAGCAATGTCGATGTTGAAATATATTACATTTTGAGAGCAGGTAAAGAACATCTTCAGACCCCTGAACACCGAGATAAATGGATGAATCGCTTACTTACGGCGAATGCCTCTTCTGTCCGTTTTCATGATGTTCTTTAAGCTCTTAAATAGGGCCTCCTGCACCCAAACAGGAGGCCCGTTTTCGTGCCTCAGAAAAAATCCCTAAAATTGAAGTTCAAGCTCTCCATATTGACAGTGTGGAATCCATGCCTATATTTTATGCTTCCGGCCATTAAATCTTTCAGCCCGGACCGGCTGAATTCAATATTAACTACTGAGAGAAAAATAATAATGAATCTTAACGAAATAAAACTAGATCAATCATCACGCCCAGATGCTGACGACTCCGATATTTTTGTTCCACAGGGAGTCTGTTCAAAACTTATCAGATTCAGAGTTGAAAGTGGAAAACTCCACGACGTTTCTTTTACCGGAGGATGTGACGGTAACCTGAAAGGAATAGGTAAACTGGTTGAAGGAATGCCGGTTGAAGAGATTGTTGAAAAATTGTCTGGAATTCGTTGCGGCAATAAAGAGACATCCTGTCCGGACCAGCTTGCACAGGCAATCAGCCCTTACGCACAAAAATAACAACAGACCCCAAAATAGATAATAAAAAACTCCTGTTTAAAAAAGCGGGAGTTTTTTATTACTGCTAAAGCATAAATAGTTGCATAAAAACGGTTAGGTCCAATTTAAAATAGGACTCAATTTATTTTCTGCCGGTCATCCATAAGGCAAAATCTCATACGTTTTTTTATTTCATTCAGATAGTCGCGATGCTTAAGAAGGTAGAAAGAAAGAGCTTTGGAAAAATTCTTCCCGACAAGTCCATCTACAAACATTCTGGCCACTGTTTTTTCCTGTGATAAAACCATCTGATAGGCAAAGAAAATCCGCCTTTCATCCTCACTCATTGAGCAGATTGTAATCTGCAGGAAATCCGAAGCCCTTGGCTGGTAGTATCTGAAATACATTAGATCAAGAGCATTAGCTACAATGGTTGTAGCCGGGACAACGCAATCAGGACCGGCAACATCAACTATCTTCTCCGGCTGTTCAAAAATATCCAGCATATTCAACTGGGGATTTGAAACTTCCAGAGCTGAAAAAGTATCAAAAATCTGGTGTAATTTCTCGGAATAATCCCAACGGCGCAATTTGATATTCTGATTACGATCAGCAATACCTTCAATAATTCCGGCAACACAATCCGAAGCAAGTTTTGAAATAACAGCCGCCCACAATTGCAGAGTGACATCCACATCAGCATGCCCGGCTGAAATAAGAACTAGCCCAATAATCCAGTTGAAAACCAGAGCAATAGGTATGGAAAGTACACTTCTGAAAAAGTTTGCTGCCGCAGCACTGGATGGAAGACCTCTGAATATATTATGCCCTGTTATATACATCCCATTAGTCAGGGCCATTATGGAATATAAAATCAAAGGAGCAGTTGTCGTATCAATCCCGAATTGATCCTTGAGGAGCAGAGTCTTACAAAGCCAGTCCAGAAGAGGAACTGAAAATCCTGTATAAAAAAGAGAATCAGCAATCCTATCCCAGCTTACATATTCGTTCCATGGCAGAAATGGTGATCTTTTAAATCCTCCACCGCCCAGAACAGCCTGAATAATATTTCTGACACCGGTAATGCCGAACCAGATAAAAGCACCAAGATATGCCAGAACCCACCAGTCTTTGGTCAGCGAAAAAGTCAGAAAGGCTGGAATAAAACCGCAAAGGACTTTTGAAATATTAATCAGATTTCTATTTAAATACCGGAAAGACCTTCTTGGTTTTACAGGTTTATCGTCATCGAAAAGGTCAAAATCATTTCCAAGTTCATAATTGATACCCCCCAGAGGGACCAGATTACCAGTGCCTTCATCAATTATTTCAAAATCTTTCACTTCCCAGAGCTTATCTACCCGGCAATATAAGGAACGTACCAGCGGAGCCATATAAAATGGTTTCAATAATCTGCGCAAACCTGTGGCATGGCTGGGCGGGACAAACTCTTTTATGAAAGAAATTTTACCCTGTGCCGGTATAAATTTATTCTTGGATTTCGCTTCCTTCTGAGCTTTACGTGGAAGAGTTTCAAGGACAACGAAGCCCATACCGATATTTCTACTGGACTGCCCGGTTGAACCTGAACCTATGGAAGTTCGCAGCGGAGAAAATTTGTAGAATGATCTTAATGAATCAAAATCATCCAGTATTTCCAGCAATCTTAATTCTCTGGCCGGATCTTTTTCCTCTTCAGAGCGGATGCCATCGATACAATCATGTATAATTCTCTTTAAAACAACAGCATTCTGCTCATTCAAAGCCTTCTGAAGACTGTTGAAAGGCAGTCTGTCCAGCAATGAAGAACCTTGATAAGTCTTGATACTGAATGTTTCGAAATAGTTGATCTTGCCTTTACAATCATAAATAATTTCAATTACATCAGCGACACTCAACCCGGAAAGTATCAAAGTCAGATCAGAAGAATGGGATATATGATGAATTCTGTCTGAGAGTTCCTTTGGCGTCATCCTTAAAAGCAAAGGTTCATTCTCAGAGTTGCCCGGTTTGTCAGGATCAGGAAGTTCCGTATTTTCAGAAGGCTGCAGATATCTGGCAACAATTGTATCAGCATCAAGAGATTTCAAGGACTCTACGTGCATAGCTATCTCAGCCTGCCTGTCGTAGGAAGCTTCCGGATACTCTTTCTTAAACGCCTTCACCTTTTCTATAAATAAAGGCAGGGCAAGACGATGAATATACTTACCGAGATGCAGCACCGAAGGTTGCAGACAATCTTCCGAGCGGACCATTTCATCAAAATCGATATGTGGGAGACTAATCCCGAATTCCTGTTCAATAGATGCCCTATGCTTGGAATTAAAAAGGGCGGCAAGATCCTTCACATAATCAGTTGTTTTCTGCTGAGCTTTTTTTCCGTCCTCCATAAGGGCCGACACACCGGGATGACTGAAAAAGGACTCGATATCACTTTTGTCCCTCAGTTTTGACGGAGTCCAGTCAAGCTTTACAAATCTTCCTCTGAACACTGATTTAAATTCAATTGCAACCTGAACAGTTATACCCAGTATTGCTGCGGAGCTGAATAATTCTTCAAGAACCTTGCGATCCACATAATTATAATAAACAACCGTTAATCTTCGTATGCCTTTAATCCATGCATCCATCATCAAGTGGGTAGCAGATTTGCGCCCTTTGCTGTTTGCATCATGAACACGGTTGTCAAAAGAGACCTGATTCCAATCCTCTGGCATCTCAAGCAGATGATATTTGCGCAGCTGATCCCTAACAAAACTGGGCCGTCCTGAAGCAACGGATCTGAAATCGTGGGCAAACTCCAGCTGTCGTCCGGGGTTTCCTTTGGAACGTATCAGTTCTTTAATAATCTGAATCATTACCCGCGCACGATTAAGACGCAACTGTCCCTTGGAACTGCTGAAAACTTCATCCCGCAATGCGGTTAAAGCATTGATCCGTTCTGTGGCTTTCCTTGAATTAAGCGACTCCAGCAGATGCACAGTTGCATATGCGATACGCAATCCGGAAGAAGCCGCCAACTCCTTGATTCCATGCGGACGTAAATAAGGAGTAAGCAGAGTTTCAACCTGACCACTATCCAGATCACTGTTCAGGGCATCGTTAAGTAACTCCAGCAATCTGTAATCATTGGCATCAAAAAACAAAGTTCTCATTAAAAAGTGGCTCCAACGCAAATAGATATTAGCTTGATGACAAAATAAAAACAGGTAAATCAGCTAATTAAACAGTATAGAACTTATTTTGCAGAGTCCAGACATATAAAACGACTAATTTTTGAGAAATCAATATAGCACAGCATATAGATATGCTCATCATGCCCAAATGGTAATATACGGATATATTAATATTCTATTTTTAAGTATCTTACCTATATGTTAACTAAATTTTTTATTTCTGATCCATTTAGTTAAATCAGAGAAGCATAGTGTAAAAAAGGACTAATGTTTCCTATTTCTATACTGGTTAGATCAAAAAACAAATATTAAGAAAATATATTTAAATTTTCAGAGGGTAATAGACTATAACGAATATACATTTTGCTTTAGCTGTTATCAATTTGATCAACTATTATAGTTTTATAGAACAGATATTAAAAGGATATCAACTAGGTAGATATAAATACAAATCCAGATAAAAGAACAGAGGAAGGTCACCCCTCCCCTGTTTTAAAAATTCATTAACAGCTGGTCAGCTTAAGCATATAAAATAATTCAAACTAAAAATCAGATATACTGCCAGACCTTATCAATTTTAGTTTCCCTGACTGCAACGGCACAAAGATCGGTGTAGGCAATTTTCACAAGCTCAGCACGAAATCTATCCTCACTCTGTTCCTTATTGAAAGCTTCCATAACAGCGACAGCTTCGCTAAAACTGCGGGTTTGCGGAGCACTACCGTCATGTGTCCGAGGATGGTAACCTCTATAAATACTTTGAATATCTTCTTGTCCGTTACTCATTTTATTTCCTCATGAGTTCGTAGTTTTATGCCTTAGAGCCTTTTCAACCAACGACCGTAATCCGGCCATAGTATAGTTTTCATCAGGTGGTACTAAATTCTATTAAATGTCGTTCTTGAGCCTGTAGAACATAAAGCTTAACAAGCCAAAAACATTTGCACCGCCACTATTCTTTTTCCTGTTATACCAATACACGGAAGACTACAATTTAGAGCTTTACGCCTAAGCAATTACGCCAAGTGGAAAACAACATCGAGACAATATGACCCATAAGAATAATAAAATTTAGTAAAAAAACATGTGACTGAGCCAACATCAATCCGAATGATTCCTGTCACTTGCTGATGTTATACTTTAAACTGATTGACAAGAAAATATCTTAATGATTCAATATTTTGCGATGATTATTCTAGCAGGCTGTGCCGAAGGACTTTGCTATACTTAAACATAAAAAACACAGCATTACTCCAGGGGACAATTGTGAAAAAAAATATAGCCGTAATTGGGACAGGATACTGGGGCAAGAACCTTGTCCGTAATTTTTACCAACTCGGAGTCCTGCGGGCAATGTGTGACAGCACCACAGATACTCTCGTTGCAATGTCTGAGCAGTATAAGGGAGTGAAAACAACCACTTCTTACCAACACATTCTGGATGACCCAAAAATCGAAGGCATAGTCATCGCCACTCCGGCTGAAACACACTTCAAACTAGTAGAGAAAGCTCTTGATGCGGGCAAAGATGTGTATGTTGAAAAGCCGCTTGTTTTAAATGAAGCCACTGGTAAAAAACTGATTGCGCTGGCAAAAGAAAAAGAACGCATCCTTATGGTTGGGCATTTACTGCACTACCATCCGGCATTCATCCGCCTGAAAGAGATGGCTAAGGACGGAAAACTGGGACGCATCAACTACATTTACTCCAACAGACTGAACCTCGGAAAAATACGCCGGGAAGAAAACATCCTTTTCTCCTTTGCCCCTCATGATATATCTATGATCCTTTCATTGGCCGGAGAACTTCCGGAATCCGTCATGGCAACAGGCGGAAGCTATCTGCGCAAGAAAATAGCCGACGTAACCACTACACATCTGGATTTCAATTCCGATCTGAAAGCACATATCTTTGTTTCATGGCTGCACCCCTTCAAGGAACAGAAACTGGTTGTAGTCGGTGACAAAAAAATGGCCGTTTTTGACGATACAAAACCATGGGATGAAAAACTTTTAATATACTCACACTCAATTGAATGGAAAAACGGCTCCCCTGTTCCGCTTAAGGCCGATGCAGAAAAAGTAGACATTGAGGAAAAAGAGCCCCTGCGCTCAGAATGCGCCCAGTTCATTGACTCCATCAAAACCAGAAAAGAGCCCTATACTAACGGAATTGAAGGCCTCAATGTCCTTAAAGTGCTCAATGCGGCACAACTGTCTATGAACGAAAACGGCAAAGTAATCAAAATTTCCGAAAAACAGGATAATGAGGAATGGTTTGCCCACGAGACCGTGGTTATAGATTCAGGCGTGACCATTGGCGCTAAGACAAAGATTTGGAATTTTTCCCACATTCTGGGAGATGTGAGCATAGGTGAGCGTGTATCAATAGGGCAGAATGTTGTTGTCGGCCCTAACGTCTCCATCGGCAACGGCTGCAAAATTCAAAACAACGTCTCCGTATACAACGGTGTTACCCTTGAAGATGATGTTTTCTGCGGCCCAAGCATGGTCTTCACTAATGTCTTCAACCCAAGAGCACACATACCAAGGATGGATGAACTACGTCCTACTTTGGTAAAAAAAGGGGCCACACTCGGGGCCAACTCCACAATTGTCTGCGGTGTCACCATCGGGCAATATTCAATGATCGGCGCGGGAGCCACCGTAACCAAAGACGTTAAACCCAATGCATTGATGATCGGCACCCCAGCCCGGCAAACAGGGTGGGTGTGTGATTGCGGGGTAAAGCTAGGCGAGGACCTGTTCTGCGAATCCTGCAATCTGCAATATGTAAAAACAGACGACGGAATCGTCAAAGCCGGGTGAAGAGAGCCATATGAAAAACATTGTGACTATAGTTGGAGCGCGCCCCCAGTTTATTAAAGCCGCCCCTCTGGGAATGGCATTGGCCAAGGTTGAAAACTTTCGCCACAGTCTTATCCATACAGGCCAGCACTTTGATGCCAACATGTCGAAAATTTTCTTCACAGAGCTAGGCATTCAGGCTCCTGAAGTCAATCTGGGTATCAACGGCAAAACTCATGGAGTACTAACCGGACGCATTTTGGAAGCTCTTGATGAAATCCTACCTCAGCTGAAAGCCGACATGGTCATCATCTACGGAGATACCGACAGTACCCTCGCCGGTTGCCTGAGCGCTGTAAAAATGCATATTCCCGTAGCCCACATCGAAGCTGGCCTGCGTTCATTCAATCGCAAAATGCCCGAAGAAGTGAACCGTGTTCTTGTGGATCATGCCAGCGACCTCCTGCTCTGTCCCACAAAAGAAGCTATGAAAAATTTAAAAGAAGAAGGTATTACGGACAAAGCTCACAATATAGGGGATGTTATGTATGACATGTGCCTACTGGCTTCCCGTAAAGCTGGAACAATATCCACAATACTTGAAAAGCTGGCCCTGAAAAAACAGGGCTACAATCTGGCAACAATTCATCGTGCAGAGAACACGAACTCAAAGCAGACACTTCAGGCCGCAATATCTTATATTAAAGAAGCCGCACAAAGCAAACCGGTTATTTTCCCACTCCACCCGAGAACCCGTATTGCAGCAGAACGCTTTGGGATTTCACTTGCAGGATTGACCACGATTGACCCGGTCGGATATTTCGACATGATTCAACTTCTTCAGCATGCGGCGACTCTTTATACGGATTCCGGAGGACTGCAAAAGGAAGCTTTCTTTTTACAAACCCCATGTATTACCCTTAGAGACGAAACCGAGTGGGTCGAAACAGTAGAAGCCGGCCACAATAGATTGTGGCACACACCCAATTTTCTTCCCAAACGCGACATAGCCCCCTATGGAGACGGGCATGCAGCAGAACAAGCGATTAACATCATTAAGGAATATTTCTAAAAACACGCAGTAGGAAACATATCCTTTCTAAATTCAGAGCCCAACTCTACCCCGGCCACGTCACTGAATATGCTTATGCGGAACGACAAGTCCGGGGTATGGTTGTACAAAAAAACGACATCTACTATCCTCATACATCCCCAGATACTCACGCCTTTTATCTGAACGCAGTTTGTTCAATATACAAAAATAGTGATCAAAGCGTTCTACCGGACATCCTGAATTTAAGTGCCCTGCTCCTTGCTTTAAATAATCAGAACAAAACCGAGCCTGTGAAAAAGAGCAAGGAATACTGCCCCCTAGTGCTGAGTGAAAAGTACAGAGAAAACCCTAAATACTTTTTATTACGCGATAGTAGCCACGAGTTTGAGGAAAATTTCTGTGTAGGGGGTTATGTTTGTTGTCCTTTTGTACCAGTGGTATTCAGGGGCATAACTCATTACTATTCCTGGAGTTAAAATTTATCGTTAAAAGACAAAAATCTTACTGAGGTACAGATGCTAGAAATATGGATTTTATTTAAAAAATACTGTGACACTCTCGGTAACGCGACTTGGAGACCGCTTTGGAACAAATTTCTGAATAAAATAGTCCCTTTTGACGTCGCATTTGATGCGGCTTGTCGAAAGGACTCTACCCAAAAGCCATCTGGTCTTATGAAAAAAATCTTGATTGCAATAATTACAGCATTTGTAACTGTAGCAGCCACGATTTTTTTCACTAAAATTTTGTAGACTGCAATCTAGCAGAACTTGGAAAATTCCCCACAAAAAAAAGTTGTACAGAAATCCTGCAAAACACCACAAAAAAAGGACTTACAGTCATAAAACTGTAAGTCCTTATATTATCTGGTACCGGGAGAGAGACTCGAACTCTCAAGGGCGTGAACCCGGCGGATTTTGAGTCCGCTGCGTCTACCAATTCCGCCATCCCGGCATGTAGAGAGCTTTACTTATTTAAAGTAAAAACCGGTGTCAAGTCTATTTATTTCAATCACTCATTTTTTCAGCTCAAAAAAATCATTTTTAATAAAAAGTTACGTTTTTTATATAATATCTGTAATCGAAGGCTGTAACCTTATTTCACAACCAGATATCTACAATTGCAGAACGGTAAAAAAGTGATAACCAATTGCTTAGGATAAAATCATAAAGTTAAGCAGGATAACCATATCTAATAGCAACTCTGCAACTCATCACCCTTTTTTAGGCTTGTATTGCTTAATATCTGCTGATAGGCGTTTTTGATTCCATCCAATTATAATCTTCAAGGTAAATAAAATGATCCCTTATGGTTCCATCGTTAACAGTGCCGCCATAATCGGCGGCTCCATGATCGGTATTCTCTTAAGAAGCAGGTTTCCGGAAAACATCAGACAGATAGTTTTTCAGGGACTCGGACTCTGCACTATTCTTATCGGTTTGCAGATGGCCTTAAAAGTTCAGAATATTCTGATCATCATATTCAGTATACTCATAGGCGGAATTATCGGTGAACTGCTTAAACTTGATACTTTATTTGAACGCCTTGCACAAAAACTCAAAAATATTGTAAAATCAGAAAACTCTGCTTTTACCGACGGGCTGATTACAGCCTCGCTGATATTCTGCATCGGAGCAATGGCTATAATAGGCTCATTTGATGAAGGAATTCGCGGCGATACAACTGTGCTCTACACTAAATCCATACTGGACGGTTTTGCTTCTATTGCATTGGCCTCCACTTATGGAACAGGAGTTCTCTTCGCCTTTATACCGGTACTTGTTTATCAGGGAACTCTGACCATTTTTGCTCAAACATTTCAGGCATGGTTCACACCGTTGATGATTGACCAGATGACAGCGACAGGGGGACTGCTTATTTTAGGAATTTCAATGATTCTCCTTGAAATAAAAAAAATAAACCTTTCAAACCTTCTGCCCTCTCTTGGTGTGGTAATAGTTCTCACAGTTTTTTTCAGTTGAGCTAAAATTAATTTAAAAGGGATAATCCTTGTATAGAAGACTTCTAACTGACTAATATAAAGACATGAAAATCAGGTGGAAATTACTACTGATACTTCTTGCGTTTTCACTCATTCCACTGCTTGTGATGCGCATTCATAGTGTCAACAGTCTTACCTCTCTTGGTAAAGACCTTCAGAATCAGACCAGAATCACCCTTCTGGATCGGACCATGGAAGATTTCACCCACCTTTCAAACAGTATAGCTGAAATAATAAACATTGAAGGCAGACTTTACCGCACCTCATTGAAATCTATACAAATACGTGCAGAGCAGCTTTTAAATGACAATGAAACTCTAGGAACAAAGCTCAATCCATTTATAATCACTCCAGAAAAGGAATTAAACACCCCGAAATTAGCACCGGACCCGAACTACAAAAAATTGAACCTGAGAAGACGGCAAATGATGTCTGGAAAATCAGACCGTCCCGTGTTCTCTGATCTTCCCATATCCAAAACGAATATATCATTCTGGATTCCTGAAGGACTTGATGTCAGCCAGGTCATGCCACTGATAAAAAAGCTGGAACCGCTCCTGCTTTTGTTCCAGTCCTGTAATGGAACCCTTGAAGACCTTTTTTTGTGGCTTGAAATTAATCTGGATAACGGCCTTACAGTATCTTATCCGGCACACAATTCTTTTCCGCACAAATACGACCCGAGAATAAGCCACTGGTACAAAGAACTTAAAAAGACCCGCCAAACAAGCTGGAGTCTCCCCACAACAGACCCCGCGACACGTTCCCTTGTTCATAGGTTGACGACACCTCTGCTGGACAAGGAAGGGCATTTTATAGGTTCAGCTTCTATTGTTGTTCCAGTCGATTCACCGGTAGATCACAAGTCCATAACCAGATTCACCGGTGAAATGAGCACATTTCTGGTTTCAACCAATTTTGCAGCCCCTCAAAAAGACAGACTGCTTATTCTTGGTAAGTACGGTTCTAATAGAAAAATTGATTCAGGTTCCCAGCCTATGGGACATTTCTGGCAGACACCTGAAAGGGAAGAATGGCTCTACGAAGAAAGTCCGGAATTTAAAACTCTTGTTACCGACATAAAAAACATGAATCCCGGAGTGCTGCAGATGCCCTTTGCCGGAAAACAGTCTTTATGGACTTATAATCCTGTCAACAACGGTCTGGCCATTCTGCTGGTGACCCCTACAGCGACTTTAACAAGAGAAGCAGATGCGGCTGAACAATACGTTAAAAGCAGTATTTCAAGCCACATATATACTGTCACCATCATTTTCGGGGTAACCATACTCACCCTGCTGGCATCAGCCTACCTGCTCTCCATGGGGCTCTCAACGCCAATCAGAAAAATTTCCGCAGCAGTCAACCGTATTGCTAAAGGAGACTGGTCCACACGGGTTGATATAAACTCAACTGATGAACTTGGAGAGCTGGCGGATACGTTCAATCACATGGTGCCCCAGCTGAAAGAAAGAGCGGCCATCCTACAGGCTCTTTCCCTTGCTGATGAAGCCCAGAAAAATTTCCTGCCGGATAAAATGCCGGAACTTGAGCGGGCTGATATTGCAGCTAGCTGTGTCTTTTCTGAAAAAACAGGTGGAGATTATTATGATCTGGTTGACAGCTCCATCTGTGGCAAGGATAAATTTGCTATGAGCATTGGTGATGTTTCAGGTCATGGAATAGCTGCGGCACTTTTGATGACAACGGCCGGAGCCTACCTGAGAGCACTGACTGGAAGCTACAACCTTGTTGAAATAGTCAAGAAGACCAACCGCCTGCTATCAAGGGACTGTGCCAAATCCAGCAACTTCATTACTATGATGACAGCTGTATGTAATCTTGACAAAATGACCCTTAAATGGATCAGGGCCGGTCATGATCCGGGTATGCTTTATACCCCTGAAACAGACGAGTTCAGGGAACTTATTGGAGAAGGTCTGGCTCTGGGAATTGACCCTGATTATGACTATGAAGAGAACGTCACCAGAATTGAGCCGGGACAGGTTCTGGTGCTGTACACCGATGGTATATGCGAAGCGCACAGCCCGGCAGGACTTCAATTCGGTAAAACAGGGATTAAACAAACAATCAGAGACAACTGGGAAAAACCTGCGGAAATGATCGTAAAAAAAATGCAGGCGGAAGTAAAAAAACATTGTGCAGAACTGCCAACCGAAGATGACTATACCGTTATCGTGGTAAAATTTTTATGAAATACTCCATTTATGAGCTGGCAACCTACATTTTCGACCCCATTCATTATTTCTGGGAAAAACCAAAAACCCAGCGCTCCGTGGCCGGACTGCTTATCCTCTGCTACATTGGAGCACTTGCCGGTATAGAGCTTGCCAGACATGGATTGCTGCCGGACTTTCTGGCAATAAAGACTCCCGACAATCATTATCACGCCATAGGTATAGCCTTTACCATGGTCCTTATCCTTGAAGTCATAAGTCTTATATTTATATTACCGTGCTCTTTTTCAAAAGCTCTGGGAAAACAGTTTGAAATTCTCTGTCTGATATTGATGCGTGATTCATTTAAAGAATTAGTCAATTTCCCTGAACCAATTTATTTTACAGGTAATTTTGAACCGATCCTGAAATTACTTTCAGATGGAATGGGGGCTTTTATTGTCTTCGTCCTTCTGGGAATTTACTACAAAATACAAAAACCGGGCTTGAAACTTACGCCTTCAAGAAGATTCAGATATGTGTCCATGAAAAAATTACTGGCACTGATTCTGCTCGCAACCTTTGCAATCCTAGGAATATATGATGCAACTGCTCCGCTGCGCGGTGAGCACAGGTTTCAATTTTTCAGCACTTTTTACACCATACTCATTTTCAGTGACATTCTCCTCGTACTCATCTCTCAGAGATTTCTACCCTCATTTCAAGCCGTTTTCAGAAACTCTGGCTTTGCGCTGGCGACCCTGCTAATCCGCATGTCTCTTGCCGCACCACCATATTACAATGCTATTTTAGGAGTCAGCTCTGCGGCTTTTGCTGTGCTGCTGACTCTTGCTTTCAATACTTTTTACCGAAAAGAAGGTTAACCGTTAACCAGCTAATATCAGGAGATAAAATGAAAAAAATATGCGTATTCCTCGGCGCAAACCCCGGAAACAGCGAAATTTATACCGAGGCGGCCCGGAATCTCGGACAGGAACTGGCTAAAAGAAATATCACCACTGTTTACGGTGGATCGAACATGGGTCTGATGGGTGTTCTTGCTGAAAGCGCACTTGCCGCAGGAGGACGGGTTACAGGAGTCATCCCTGAATCTCTGGTCAGAAAAGAAGTCGCTCATAACGGTTTGAGCGAACTTCATGTGGTCTCATCAATGCATGAAAGAAAATCTATGATGGCCAAAATATCAGATGGTTTTATTGCTCTTCCCGGAGGAATCGGAACACTTGATGAATTTTTTGAAATTTTCACCTGGGCACAGCTTGGTTTTCACGGCAAACCCTGCGGTCTCCTGAATATCGGCGGCTATTATGATAAGATGATGGATTTTCTTGATAGCGTGGTGCAGGAAGGATTTCTTAAGCAGGTTCACAAGGACATGGTTATCCTCGGGTCAACACCTGAAGAAATTCTTGATTCATTTTCAAATTATTCACCACCTTCAGTAACCAAATGGACTGAAAAAGAACTGAAAGATAAAAGTCTAAGACATTAAGCGAGTTAGATAATTCAAAGCTGGACAGAAGATCATCACCCTCTGTCCAGCTTTTTTTAATTATAATCCACTGAAATCAATCTTTTTTATCCAACTTTGTAGGATCTACGAAATATGTAATTCTGGTCCGCGGCGATAGGTAATCATAAACCTCCAGCGGCAAATCTCGCGGATGAATAGAACCTTCTACTTCAAGATCATTTTCCTCTCCCATATCGATAATGATAGCCTCATTTTTGGGAACCTGAGGATCATAGATTACTAGACTCGGCGCCAAAGGTTTTCCAAGATTAACAGAGATAACCATACCAATAAGTCCGGTATTCAAACGCACGATTGTACCCGGAGGATAAATGCCCATACAGTGAATAAAAAGAGTGAGAATTTCTTTTTCAAACTGTCCGTCCAGCTTGGTAAACATATACGAAAGAGCTTGATACGGGGTCATGGAGTTAGCCGGATCACTTTTATTGATCAGGCCGTCATAAACATTGGCAACAGCTATAATCCGGGCAAGCCTGTTGATTTCCTCACCTTTGAGCTTTCTGGGATATCCACGCCCATCCCACCTTTCATGGTGCTGATACACAACCTGCATCGAATTTTTAGGGAAATCAGGTTCTTTGGATAAAATTTCCACACCCAGAAAAGGATGCCTGTGCAAGACCTTCAGCTCGGCAGATGTAAACTTACCCTGTTTTCTGGTAATGCGCTTATCAATTCCTGATTTACCGAGATCATGAAAAAGAGCCCCGAAGCTCAGGTCATGCAAATCCTTTTCATCAAGACCGCAGGATTTTCCCAAGATAAGAGAAACAACCGTTGTGTTCAAAGAGTGGTAATATAAATTATCAACGTTGCTATCATAAAAATTAAGAACATGAAGAATAGACTCACTATCTTTGCTGAAATATCCGCTAAGCTCCTTGGAAAAACGGCGTGCTTCTTCTATATATTGTGAATTTCCCCTGTTTATCGATTGCATCAGGTTTTCAATTTCGTGGATCGAAGTTGAATAATACCGCTCAGTCCTTTGAATCCTGTCCCGTTTTTCCTTGAGCCGCTCCATGCGCTTCTTTTTTAGAGCGAACATCTCATCATTGATATCACTTGATTCGTTTACGGAAGGTTTGGCTTTAGGGCGCACTTTCTTTTTTTCAATGGGTGGAATTGTGCACCGACCCAAAATACACACCACATATTCAAGGCCTAAGGACCTCAAAGTTTCAATCTGCTCCTCATCCTTTATACGAAAGCTGCTCATAAGAAACGGATGCCTGTACCACGGTATTCCCTCTAGACGTATGAATACCCCCGGACGAAGCTGGTCAATCTCAACCTTGACCTCTTTCGGACCTTCACTACTCATTTGCAACACTCCGCGGAACCATCATTTACTCTCCTGTCGGAGGATTCTTTAATCAAAACTTTTTTTGTTATATCAAGCATGTTTTCAGCATGCTTATGAATGTAGTCTATGACTGTTTCATTCAGTTTCTGACCTTTGGATACCAATTTTATTTTTTTACCGTCTATTTTGCCGATAATATCCTGAGCCAGCACCATTCCGGCTTCAAGTCCAAGGGGATAAACTTCACGGATATAAAATTTAGCTTCTTCACCAAGAACTTTCTCCAAAGTCCCAAGGACCTTCGGATCATAGCGTCCTTCGCGCAATTTTAAAATTGAAACAACTTCGCCGATAACTCGGTCGCCGCTTAAAAGACGGTCATAATCAGAGACAACTCTTAAAATTCTTGACCCCAGAGGCAGGCTGTCCCCGGCCAGTCCGGAATCAGTAATTTCAAGGCTGTAATCTTCCTCCTGACTGGAGAGTATTTCAGTTACCTTTTCGAAACGCGGGATACGGCTAATCAACCGAGCGGAATCCCTTGCATGGACTTTGAAATTTTTATGATCATTCCCGGTAAGAATCTGTCCCCGACCTAATTTTTCAAGCAGATCTTCAGATAAAAAAATGTAACCCAGAATGGAAAGGGAAGCAGCAGCTTCAGTAGCCCATAAATCAGGATCATTCATTTCAAGGGCTATGGAACGAGCCAAGGGCAATATTCTGGAAGTTCTGTCATAAAGTCCGGGACGGAGGATTGAAGCGACATCTCCTACCATTTTGACGATACTGTTAAGGGTGTTACCCATAAGCTCCTTTTCTGCGGAAATGAGCCTGTGCTGAACAAACGCTTCGCGTAAAGCCTGTGAGAGATCCTTTTTATTGCATGGTTTAATCAGAACTTTAAAAACTTTGCAGACATTCACCGCTTCCAGAAGAACTGAAGTATCCGCCTGCCCGCTTAAAAGAATTCGTACTGTCTCCGGGCTTTCTTCCAAAGCTTTTTCCAAAAATTCAAGTCCGTCCATACCCGGCATTCTGTAGTCTGAAATAACAACAGGAAAAGGGCCGCAGGCGTGAAGTAACTTCAGGCCCTGTTTACCGTCTTCGGCTGTATAAACATCAAGCTTGTTTTTTGCCATATTCTCGAAAAGATTCAAAAAAGCGACGTCATCATCAACAAGCAGGACTTTCATACTTCCCCCGGAAAACAAAGTTTTAAAGCAGAATTATAGAAAAAAGATTCACCTATTCATCTTGCCTGTTACTATTTCTTACTTAGCACACTTTTATATTAACTTTAACACAAGCTTTAATTTTATAAAATCTACCTTTGCTGATTATTTCCTCTGCTTTCCCCAAGGTTATATAGATGCTATACTGCTAATAATTTAAACTTTCATGGAGAATCAAATGAAATATAATTTTATTGAAATTGAAAAAAAAACTCGGAGCGGATAATTACAAACCATTGGACGTAATCCTTTCCAGAGGTCAGGGAGTCTGGGTCTACGATATAGACCAAAAGAGATATATGGATTGCCTCTCGGCATACTCAGCTGTAAATCAGGGCCACTGCCATCCCGCAATCCTTAAGGCCATGCAGGAACAGGCTCAAAAACTAACCCTGACATCAAGGGCGTTTAGAAACGATCAGCTGGCTCTTTTCTATCAGGACATTTGCGAACTGACCGGATCGCATAAAGTTCTGCCTATGAACAGCGGAGCCGAAGCGGTGGAGACTGCTGTAAAAGCTGTCAGAAAGTGGGGATACGAGGTCAAAGGAATTCCGGAAAACAGAGCGGAAATAATAGTCTGCGCCGACAATTTTCACGGACGCACAATAACAATTGTCGGTTTCTCCACAGATCCGGTTTCAAGATCAGGCTTCGGTCCTTTCACTCCGGGATTTAAAATAGTCCCTTTCGGAGACGCCAAGGCCCTTGAAAAAGCTATCACCCCGAATACCGTGGCTTTTCTGGCAGAACCGATACAGGGGGAAGCCGGAGTAATTATTCCACCGGACGGGTACCTCAAAGAGGTTAGAGAAATTTGTTCTTCCGCAAACATAATGCTGATACTCGATGAAATCCAGACCGGGCTTGGCAGAACCGGTAAACTGCTGGCTGAGGAACATGAAAATATTGAAGCCGATCTGACTCTTGTCGGAAAAGCTCTTTCCGGCGGTTTTTACCCTGTCTCGGCAGTTCTTTCCAATAATGAAGTTTTGGGAGTTCTCAAGCCGGGGGAGCACGGTTCCACCTTTGGTGGAAATCCACTTGCCTGTGCAGTTGCCCGTGCCGCGCTTAAAGTGATTAAAGATGAAAATCTTGTTAAAAATGCTGCTGAGATGGGTAAATATTTTCTTGATGGCCTTAAAAAGGCAGAGAATAATCAGATAAAAGAAATCAGGGGTAAAGGACTTCTGATGGCTGTCGAATTCAAGCCGGGAGCAGGAGGAGCGCGCAAGTATTGCAGGAATCTTCAGGATCAGGGGATTTTGTGCAAAGAAACCCATGACAACATAATCAGATTTGCTCCACCGCTGGTTATAACACGCGAAGAAGTGGATTGGGCTTTAGATAGAATTATTCCTGTAATTTCAAAATCCGAATGACACGCAAGCTGATTTTTATACATACTATATATAACTGACGCGATTGAAACAATACGGAGAGCATCAGTATATAATTTTAGATATACTGATTAACATCCTATAAAATAAAGGATATCAGCCTCTGCTCTTCATTGCGGACTACACTTTGTTCCAAAAAATGAAACTCAGTCTTAATATTAATGATACAATCATAGTAGAAATTTCAATTTGACTTTTCCGACTGATAGGTACGAACTACCGGGGATTGAGCACAGCCATGTTTAAAAGTCATCACTGGAACACAATAAAATTAACAATCAAACAGCTTAAAAATGTTACATTCACTAATTCTGATCCTGCCGGTTTTTCTGATACTCTTTCTGGGTGTCATAATCGACATTGCAAACATCCTCCCCAAACAGACCGGATCAATCCTTGGAGGATATGTTCTATACATTGCCCTTCCGATACTGCTTATCCGGGTGCTTGCCGGATCTTCGGTTGACGAAATTCTGCATGGTGGATTCTGGGCCGGAGTAATTTCCGCACAACTGATAATTTATGTCATAAGCTATGCCGGAGAATTTTTTATTTCAAAACGGGGACATGGCAACGCAGCTTCCATAGCAATGGCATGCAGTTGCTGCAATGTGGCTTTCATAGGCCTTCCGGTTATCATGACTCTTTTTCCCGGCAATCATGAAGCCCTAGTCGCAGCCGGAATTGCAGTAATTACCCCTAACGCCATTTCAATACCATGTCAGATTCAAATGGAATACCTCACGGGAAAAGATGGTGACGACAAAATAGCTAAAATAGTGAAAGCCGTGCTGCTAAACCCGCTTATGGTAGGAACAGTAGTCGGTTTTATTCTATGTTTTTCCGGTGTCCATATCTGGCAGCCACTGGATAAGGCGGCGAAGATGGTTGGAGACACTACCGCCCCCTGCATGCTCCTTGCACTGGGGCTGGACCTGAGAAAAAAAGTTCGCGTAGCCCTGTCCGGCAACTGGAAATCAGGAATCCCCCGTTTTACAATCGCATCAGTAATAAAACTCGTGGTTAACCCTATTGTAGCATGGTATATGCTCTCCCTATTCGGCGTCAGCGGTATATGGCTGGCTGTCGGTGTTATACAGTGCGGCACGGCAACAGCTCTTGTTACTTATGTCATCTCTGAAATTTATGGTTTTATTTCTGAAGAAGTTGCAATGATTGCAGTTATTACCAATGTTCTTAATCTGGTTACACTGACGATAATAGCCGGAATCCTTCAAAATGCCGGAGTAATGTAATCCGGGAATTATTAACAGCGCTCCTTCATCAACACTTATCGGTAACTATTTTATAATTGCGTAAAATGGACTGAGGACCGGACTGCCTTGACTTAATCGATGCTATAAAGCATTCACTCACAAGGAAACGGAAACGTCTGGCAGATACAGGCCGTCTGGCACGGCTGAAGAATTAATCACGCAGACAAAGAGAATAAGATGGAAAGCAAAGCAAAAAAACGGTTTTATTTTGATCTGGACGGCACTCTGATCAACTCTCATAAAAGACTGCATGCTCTCTTTAACGAGCTTGTTCCGGAAGGCAGCATTTCTTTTGATGAGTATTGGAAAAACAGACGCGACAACATATCTGATGCCGAGATGCTCAAAAAATTCCATAATGCCGATGAATCCAGACTGGCAGAATATGCGGAGCAATGGCTGAAACACAAAGAAGACGATCACCTTATGGAAATGGATACACCGTATCCTGATGCCGTTGAAGTTCTGAAACACTGCTCTGAAGCAGGGGATGTTTATATCGTCACTGCTCGCAATAATATTCCAAAAGCTGAAAGACAGATAAAAGAAGCAGGCTTTACTCCGTTTGTTACCAGAATGTTGGTAACCGAAAACAAGACAACAAAGCAGAAACTGGTAACTGATATACTTACCCCCCATAAAGACGATGTCTTTGTAGGAGACACGGCAGAAGATATGAATACCGGTAAAGCTCTTGGAGTTTATACGATTGGAATGACCCACGGTTTTCTAAGCAAAGAGCAGCTATTGAAACTCAACCCTGATGACACCGCAGACAATATTCAAGAACTTATCGATAAGTTAAATGTTTAATATGCATATAAAATCATTATCGACAAACCCGGAAACAATGATCCGGGAAGTTTGAAATCTGAAAAGGCTGTAAGAATTCTCTTACAGCCTTTTTTACACTCAATTGATTTAATTCGGAAAAATATATCAACAATTTAAAAATTAATATTTATAATTAATACAATTGAATTTTAAGTATAGTTATGTCTATCATCCGGCAATCGCTATTTATAAAGACACGCATAAGCCCATGGAAAAGACATGTCAGAATCACGTTGTTCTTTTGCTGTGCATAACCATACAATAGCTACTGAATTTAAAGACCCCGTCATGGCAGTAAATTCAACTTTTACTGCTGTCATTTTGCTATTTATACTTTTATTTTCCGCGCTGACCCCATCTGAAGTTCTGGCCTCTAAAAAACATCTGCGTTTTCAAAACCTCTCCATTAATGACGGATTATCACAATCATCTATTCTGTGCATGCTTCAGGATTCTCAAGGCTTTCTATGGTTTGGAACCTATGACGGCCTGAATCGTTATGATGGAATCAAAATGAAAATTTATGGCAACAGGAAAGATAATAAACAGCTGTCTGACAACAACATTCGGGCCATTTATGAAGACAGTGCAGGAATAATGTGGGTCGGCACAAAAGACGGGGGCCTCAACCGTTATAACCGTCTGCTGGATACCTTCACTTCTTTTGTCCCCGATAAAAATGATCCTGACAGTATCTCCGGACGCTACGTTCAATGCATATATGAAGACAGCCGTGGAAATCTATGGATTGGAACGGATAAAGGATTGAACCTTTTTTCCAGAGAAAATAAAAAATTTCAAAGTTACAGGCATAGTGAAAGTAAAACAGACAGCATAAATTCAGATGATGTCAGGGCTATATGCGAAGACAACAGTGGTAATTTATGGATAGGCACAGCAACCGGAATAAGCAGATTTGATCGCCGGAAACAAAAATTTACGAAATATTTTGACCAGTCACCATCCTCAACCCTTGGCGACAATGCTGTTCTGACCCTTTTTGCAGCTAAAGATGGCCTGCTGTGGGTCGGGACTGAAAATTCACTGAAGGTGTTCAATCCTGAGCTTAAAACATTCAAAACCTGTCTGAATGGCCTTGAAATCAATCATATATATAAAGATCGATCCGGAAATTTCTGGATCGGAACATCCAAAGGTCTGGCCTACCCCAAAAACAGCAACAAAACGAACACACTCTCTGCGAAATCGGAATTCGAATTCATACGGCATGAGCCATCCAATCCACAGGGGCTTAACTCCAATCAGATTACCAGAATTATGGAAGATTCCTCCGGGGTGCTCTGGGTCGGCACCTATACGGACGGTGTCTGCAAAGCAACTCCCAAAATGAGAAATTTCATGCTCTTGCAACATCTGGATGGAATAAAAAACAGTCTGTCCGGCAACGAGGTCAGCGCGGTTCTCGAAGATAATGACGGATTGATCTGGATTGGCACCTATACCGAAGGTATTGATATATACAATCCAGAAACGGGTGAAATAATGCCTGTAAACACCAAATCTGCCGGCCCGTGGAAAATTCCATCCAATGCTATAAACTGCCTGTTTCAGGATTCAAAAAATCATATCTGGACAGGAACAAGGGACAAGGGAGTCTTCGTACTCGACAAGGAAAAAGGACTGATTGCAAACTATATCAATGATCCTGAAGATGAATCTACACTCAGTCATAATATCGTCTGGTGGATATACGAAGGAAGCAAAGGCTATATATGGATAGGGACCAGTAAAAAAGGCCTTAACAGGCTTGATCCCGAGACCGGAGAAATCCGCCATTACAGACATGACAAAAAAAATCCCCGTAGTATTGCGCATGACAGGGTCAGAAATATTTTTGAAGACAGCCGTGGTAACCTCTGGATAGGCACCAATGGCGGACTTGACCTTATGGACAGGACGGCTGAGACTTTCAAACATCATCAAAATAACCCTGCTGATCCTGACAGCATATCCAACAATCTGGTCACGCCCATTGCCGAAGCCGCTGATGGAACCTTGTGGATTGGAACGGATAAAGGAATCAACCACTTTTATCCTGAATCCGGAAAATTCAAAAGATATACAATTGAGTCCGGCCTGATCAATGATGTTATTCAGGGTCTGGCCATTGATGCCAAAGGAAATGTCTGGGCGAGTTCATTTAAGGGAATTTCAAAAATTGAGTCTGCAACGGATGAAATAACCAATTACGGAACCTATGACGGGCTTCAACGTGCCGATTTCTGGACAAACGCATATACTAAAGGAGCTAGCGGGAGACTGTACTTCGGAGGACTTAAGGGACTGAATTATTTTTATCCACAGGACATAACCAAAGATGACACCATTCCAACGGTTGTAATCACCGGTATAAGTGTGATGAACTCTCCGTTGAAGCTAAAAACAAATGTGGTCAATACCAGAGAAATAACCCTGTCATACAAAGATGTTATGTTCTCAATCTCATTTGCTGCTCTGGACTACCAGAACCCTGAACACATCCGCTACAAATATAAACTTGCCGGGTTCGATGAACATTGGATCGAATCCTCCTATACCCATAAAGCAACTTTCACCAATTTTGATCAGGGAACTTATGTATTCAAAGTAAGAGCCTGTAATTCTGATGGAGTATGGAACGAAAAAGGTACGGAACTCAAAATAATCATAACACCTCCATTCTGGAAAACATGGTGGTTCTATTCACTGATAGCTGTAGCGGCTGTACTGCTGCTTCTTCTTTTTATTCGCTTAAAAGTCAGAGTTATCACAAAACAAAAGCAGAAACTTTCCGAAGAGGTCAAAGCCCGTACGGCAGAGCTTAAAAAAGAAATTGAGAATCACAGAAAAACGGAAATCCAGCTCGAAAAAGCTATTGTAAAAGCAGAGGAAGCCAATAAAGCAAAAAGCAGTTTTCTAGCCAATATGAGCCACGAGATCAGAACTCCGCTGAACTCAATAATCGGTATGGCTGATCTGTTAAGGGATACCGGGCTTGATTCAGAGCAGAGGGAATATGTCAATATATTCAAATCTTCCGGTGAAATTCTGCTTTCAATCATCAATGACATTCTGGATTTTTCAAAAATTGAAGCAGGATATATCAAGCTTGAGCAGATACCCATTGACCTGTTTCAGGAAGTTGAATCTGTTATGACTTTACAGGCTGTTGCCTCCAGTTCCCGGCAGGTGGAACTGATCTGCCGCTTCGGGGCTGATGTGCCTGAATTCGTTATCGGTGATCCGACTCGTTTAAGGCAGATTCTATTAAATATCATTTCAAATGCCACTAAATTCACCCCTAAAGGTGAAGTAAGCTTATATGTAACCAGAGAGCCTGATGCGGAAAGTGCCGATATGTTGTGCTTTACCATCCACGACACAGGGATAGGGATAGAGCAGGATAAAATCAAAAATATTTTTACTCCGTTTTCTCAGGCAAAATCTTCAACAACAAGAAAATTCGGTGGTTCCGGCCTCGGATTATCCATAAGCAAAAGTTTAACGGAACTTATGGGAGGCAGGATAAAAGCTGAAAGTTCACCGGGCCATGGAAGTACTTTTATTGTTGAGATTCCCCTTCCCCGTGATCCTGAATCAGAATCCCTGCTGGCTCCGGACTTTTCCGGTAAGACTATCCTTGTAGCGGTAAATAACGAGACACTGGCTGAAACTTTGACGGAACTTGTGGAATTATATGGAGCTGAAACAATTTGCTCAACTTCAGCAGTGGAATTTAAAAGCGAGCTTGAAATTGAACGCCGCAAACCTATAGACGCAATTATAGTTGATCAGGAAATTGATGAAACAGACAGTGTTTTTATCCTTGAATCACAGCTAGGTAAAAACAGCATCAACGCTCCTAAATCAATTCTGCTGACCAGAGGTCTCAGCTCGAAAAAAAGAATACAGGGACTGGAATACCTTATACCCGCTTCATGCCCCAAGCCTGTCCCGCGCAGGCTTCTACTGAGACAGTTGATCGACATTATTCACGGTGATGAAGGTTCTGAGATAAACAGTAAGGATGAAACTGAAATTCTGCCGGATTTAAAAATTCTGGTTGCGGAAAACGATATTCCCAGCCGCGAACTTATACGTCATTTTCTAAAACCGTACGGGACAACAATTGTAATGTCCTCTGACGGTAAAGAAGCCTTGAAGCTGGCTCTGAATAATGATTTTGATCTGGTTATGCTTGAAATGGAGATTCCGTCCATGGACGGCTCCAGTTTTCTTGGGCGATTACGTTCGGAAGAAAAAGCTAAAAAGAAAAGCAGACTGCCGGTACTGGCTTTTTCAGCCTACCCTTCTGCCGACAGTAGAGAAAAAAGTATGGATGCCGGAGCCGACAGCTTCATTTCCAAACCCATGGATAAAAACCAGCTCATAAGAGAAATTAAAAAACTTACCCGGAAATAATAAAAACAGGATGCACTGCAATATATAGCCGGCAGTGCATCCTGTTCATTAAATTATTCACCTATAATTTTTACTAAAACTCTTTTACGTCGTCTGCCGTCAAACTCTCCGTAAAAAATCTGTTCCCACGTTCCGAAATCAAGTTTTCCATCAGTAACAGCAACTACAACTTCACGCCCCATAACCTGACGTTTCATGTGGGCATCCGCATTATCCTCATAGCCATTGTGCTGATACTGATCCACCGGGGCATGCGGGGCAAGCTTTTCCAGCCAGACCTCATAATCATGGTGCAGCCCGGATTCATCATCATTTATAAAAACACTTGCAGTAATATGCATTGCGTTGACAAGGCAAAGTCCCTCCTTGATTCCTGACTGCTGCAGACATTCTTCAACCTGAGGAGTCAGATTGATAAATGCTCTCCTGGTGGGGACCTCCAACCAAAGCTCTTTTCGATAAGATTTCATAAAATCTCCATGCCTGTTTTTTAAATTTGAAGGATGAAATGACTTGAAGCCTTGACATCGACATTGTAGAGATGCTTGATTCCACTTCCTAAAGGAAAACATCATTCATCCGGAGGAAATACAATGGACAAAAGTTACGCTGAAAGCATTGCGTCCGATATTATGAATATGCTTGAAAGTGCCAGAGAACAGGGACTTGATATGCAGTCAGGATTTCAAAATGACGCTTTTACAAGTCCGGACTTTAAATTTGGATATATTTTCTACCCGAGAGAAGTTCTGCTCGGCGTTCCTAACCTTCCACAAAGCATAAGAAAAAAGTTAAAGAAATCCAATATAATGGCTACAGTTGATGTAGAAGGCAAAAAAATAGGAATCCACCTTATATGTTCACTTCCTATCGAATTTGCAGAAATAAAATCAGCTGAAGATATTCTTTCCGGAATCAATAACAAAGGTCTTATGGATTACAAGGAACAGGTCGCATCTATTCTGGCAGAAGACCTCAACCAGAAAACACCTACGGAATCAACAGAACAGTAAATACATTTTCAAAATAAAATTCAGATCAGTCCTGTCTCCTGCTCTTAGCTTCAGACAGGACTTTTGTTATTATTTCAATTAGATCGTCAATATTTACCGGTTTGGAGGCATAGTCGTCCATCCCGCTATCAAGAAATCTTTCCCGGTCCCCTTCCATGGCGTATGCAGTCAAGGCAACAATGGGCAATCCAATCCCTCTGCTCCTTAATTCCTGTGTAGCCTGCATCCCATCCATTTCCGGCATCTGCACATCCATCAGAATGAGATCGAAATCATTTTTCTTTTCAATAGCATTAAGGACTTCAAGTCCGTTATCAGCTGTTTCAACTTCAAATCCTTTTTCCGAAAGGAAATGGGTTATATAAAGCTGATTGGTGGCATTATCCTCAGCAAGAAGGATTCTGACCGTCTGGTCGTCTTCTTCCACAGGTAGAGATTCTATCTGTTCTTCATCATTACGAAAATCAGCAAGACTGCCGAGGCAATGTTTAAGCATTACCGTAAATCTAAACTCACTGCCCCAACCTTCACGACTGGTAACATCTATCTCCCCGCCCATCATCTGAACCAGCTGCCTTGAAATGGCAAGCCCCAGCCCGCTTCCGGAATGACTCTTTGAATAACCTGAATTCAGTTGAACAAAACTTTCAAAAAGCTTCTCTTTTTTATCATCGGCAATGCCTATTCCGGTATCCCTCACACGGAATTCCAGAACCTCACCCTCGGACCAGCATCCGGCATGAAAAACTGAAAGTTCAACATATCCTTTATCAGTAAATTTGATGGCGTTACCCACAAGGTTGGTTATGATCTGCCCCAGACGGTGTTCATCACCATTGAAACACCGTGATACGCCAGCATCTATAACAAGGCGCAGTTCAATACCTTTACCCTCGGCCTGAACCCTTAATACGGAAATATGTTTGGCAAGGGCGGCATGCAGATCAAAGTCCTCATACCTCAATTCCATTTTGCGGGCTTCAATCTTTGAAAGATCAAGTATGTCATTTATGATGTGCAGCAGAGATTCAGCAGCCCTTTTAACTGTATTTAGGTAGCTGCGCTGATCATCATTAAGGTCGGTATTTATAGCCATTTCAGTCATACCCATAATGGCACTTATAGGTGTCCTTATTTCATGGCTCATATTGGCAAGAAACTCACTTTTGGCCTTGTTAGCCTCTTCCGCAGCGTCACGGGCTTTACGCAGCTCAACTTCAGAAGCCTTCTGCTCGGTAACATCCTGGCCAACAGCCAGAACGCCTAAAGAGTCACCTTTGGCATCCTGCAGGCTGGACATGGACCATTGAACAAGCCGTTCTTCCCCTTCTTTGGTACAGACCGGGTATTCAATCATTCTCACAGGAAAGCCGGAAAGTACTTTTTTCAAACTTTTAGAGGCTTCAATCCAGATACTTTCCGGTAAGAACAGTTCAAAAAAGTTACGTCCAAGAACTTCATGCCTGCTGCACCCGAAAAATTCTTCGGCCATGCGGTTAAATTCCAGAATCTTGCGGTCAGGAGCAAGTAAAATAATAAGACTTTCAGCTGTTTTAACCAGAGAACGAAAGCGGTGAGCACTTTCTTTAAGGGCTTCCTCCACCCTCTTGCGGGTAGTGATATCTTCGACAGTGGCTACAACTTTTTCGATTTTACCATCATCGCCGAAAAGCGGAGAGGCATTAACAGAAAGTAATACTCTCCTGCCATCCATCCAGTGCACAGCCATACGGATATCAAGAACCGGACTGCGCAGCTCCATTACCCGGTTGAAAGGAAGACGGTCTTCCGGGAAAGGTGTCCCGTCATGGGTTACTATTTTCCAGATATGATCATTATGCGGCCTGCCGAGTATCTCTTTACGGGACATTCCGTGGACCCGCGCCGCCAGATCGTTCGCAAAAGTAATTTCTCCGTTTGAACCGAGAACGATGATTCCAACAGGGCTTGTCTCCATAATACTGCCCATTAAATCACGCTCCCGCTTCAGCTCATTTTCCACGAGTTTTCTACGACTGATGCTGGCATGCAGCATACCAATTATTATCAGCAGTAAAATTATGACAACTGCGCCGACAATAACAAGCGGTCCACTTAACCCGCTGAATCCTCCGCTACCCAAAAAAGAGCCGGACTGATCGTCCGCAAAGGCGGAGACACAGAAAAGTGACTGAAGCAGAGCAGAAGCCCCGCAAAAAGAGAAAAACTTTTGTATATGCTTCATCGAATCTATCGAAGACTTTCAGACTTATAATAAAATATATTTTTTTTACCGTAACTATAAAGTGCTGCCTACATACCTTAATGTTTAGTATAGACATTCAGACTTCTGTGCAAGGATGGAATGCTTTTTTATTTCATCTTTCATTATTTAATTCCATTCCTTTGAGCAGCCCAAAACATCCGGCAAGCATCATATCCCCTCCAGGAGACGGATAAACAGCGTCGAATCCTTCCAGAAGTCTGCGTTGGGGACCGATAACAAAAGTTTTTTCAAAACCGGCAGCCTCCGGTGGGAGATCAAGAGTAATGCAGCCATGACCTCTGGAATCAAAAACATTTTCAAAAGTCAGTCTGCCAGCTCTGAACTGTTTTAAATCAGCCCATAACTCTTCTGCGGTTCTAAGCCCTGTGTGGTGCTCGTAAACACCATAAATCCTTCCTGCGAAGAGCAGAAAAGAGATAATATGGCTGTTGCCAATATTCAGCAGGCATATTCCCCTTTCAAAGCTCAACCGCAAAATATCTTCATCATAAAGAATTCCCAGCACGGCCGCGGCCCCAGTATCACAGACCACACCGTAACCTATTGATTTTTGTAAAACGGCCAGCCTTGTGAACTCTACAGGAACCTTATCAAATAAAAGGCATTCTGGACGTCCTTCATCTTCAATCAGCAGTTTTTTCCACAAATTAAACCTGCCGATACGATTGCTTTTCCCCGGATGGAAACCATGATCCTGAACAGAGGCCATTATTCTGTCAGGCTCCTCAAGCCCTGCGGCGGAAAGAAAAGCCCTCCAGAATCCGGAATCGTAATCGGCCAGATGGACCTGAACGGTATTCCGGGGCATGCTTTCCGTAATGGAAACACCTTTAGCCTCAACAAACTTGAGATCATCGCCAAGAGCCAGAGCTGCTTCAGGATGGGCATAGACTTTCAGACCGGCTTTGGCATGAGCCGTAACAGCACGGGTGAATCCACCACCCATATTTGTTCCGCTCAAGTAAATATCTCTACCTGCCGCGGTCAGCTCCCTTATGCGAGCTCCAACCCTGCGCGCAGGTGAGGGAAGAATAAATTTGGGACAGTTTTCAATTTCAAAACCATCTACATAATAAAGCACATCCTGCGTTCCACTTCCTATATCCAGACATAATATACTTTGAGACACTTCAACCACTCCATTAAATGTAATTTATGCAACCAGCACAGTTAATTACATATCACTGCATTTACACTCAGGCAATAAGCTGAAGGCTTTAACCTTTTAAAAAAAAAGGTTAAACCTGCCTGAATTATAAAATCAAACCATTCAATGAGAGTTGAAGAAAATTAGCCGAACCATGCCTGAAATTTTAATATCCATACTTCTTTTTTTTATATTAATTCCTTTAGTTTTATACATCACTACAGTTGCCGCCAACTTCAAAAAAATCAGAACTGAATGGAGCACCGTAACAATTAAGAATCTTATCCGCGGTTACCTGACAGCAGTGGCGGCACTGCCTGTAGCACTGCTGATAAGGCCATTTCTATTTCTAAATCTGGGTTTCAAGCATGAAATTAAAGGAAAGCCGATTCTCCTTATCCACGGCCTCTATCACAATAAAACAGCATGGATTTATATTAAATTACGACTCAAAAGAGCCGGAATGACGAACATTCACACGCTGAACTACAACAGCTTTACCAGCTCATATCCTGAACTGGTTCTCAAAGCCCAGAAAATGATCGCGAAGATATCCTCCAGCAATAAAAATGAAAAAGTAATCCTGATAGGTCACAGTCTTGGCGGCCTGATCGCGGCCGGAGCGGCGTCAGATATAAAAACAGCAACCTTATGTGAACAATTGATTACACTCGGCACACCGTACAGAGGGAGCATACTTGCGGTCATTGCTTTTGGGCATCTCGGGCGCAGTCTTAACCCCCAAAGCCATATTTTCAATGCAGGTAAAGAATTTTGCCGGGACACAAATTTTTCTAAAACAGCATTGATTTCACCTGTTGATGAAATGGTCCTTCCATGGAAGAACCTTGTCCCGGATACGCAGGATTCAGCTACAAAATGGGATATTGTGAAGACTCCGCCTGTCAGCCACGTTTCCATGCTTTATAATCCTGAAACAGTCTCTCGGCTGATAGCGATCATTAAGGGGAGTCACTAATTAATGCTGATAATAAAATGCGCTTATTGCAGGTCAAAGCTGTTTAAATATAAGAAGATAGGTCCCGGAGAGGTACTGCGCTGCCATAAAAGCAGGATCACCCAGCTATATAAATCTTCCACGGACGGAGACAGACTTCGTTGCGAATCGTGCGGGAAAAGTATTGGAATAAACAAAGGGTCTTTTTATAAAATGATAAAGAAATCATTCACCTATAAAGGTGAAAAACTATCCTCGCGATAATCTCAATACTGAATGATCGTTCAGCTTAACCCCAAGAAAAAATGAGCGATTATATTCAGATCTGATCTCTTTTAGTACAGCTGTTTGCAGTTCCCCATATATTGATCTCATCCTCTCCCATCCATTATAGTACATCACTAATCACAATCTTATTCCTCCATGAACCGACCTGATTATAACCAGCAACTTCATAGTTGCATTTTGACTTGTTTTGAACTAATTGAATTGCTGTTCAATCAGCGAACCCAAATTTCCGCATAACATGCCCCCTTCATGCCGCCTCCCCCTTCTGTCTCAATCGCGGAGGCGGCATGTTGACTTTTCAAAACTCAACTTTCGCTTTTTACTCAGCTAAAAAAACGCCCTTCCGAACAAACGAAAGGGCGTTTTTAATTTCGATTTAAAAATCTATTTTAAACAAGTTCTGCGATCTTTGCCCGCAGCTGTTCAGGAGTAAAAGGTTTGGTGATAAAAGCTGTTACCCCAGTTTTCGCAGCCAGATCGCGCTGTGAAGATTCAGATTCCGTAGTAACCATAATGATTGGTTTATCTTCAAATCCGGGAGTATTGCGCAGTTTTGAGACAAGCTCCATGCCATCCATCACCGGCATATTCATATCAGTTATGATGATATCAAACTCTTCACCCTGCTCTACAAATTCATACGCAACCTGACCATTTTCAGCCACGCATGGTTCAAAGCCGACACCAGTAAGGATACTGCGGTAAAGAGCAAGCATTGATTTAGAGTCGTCAGCGGCGAGAGCTTTTCTTAAAACATCCTGTGTTTCTTCAGGAAGACGCTCAATATCCTTTGTGGAATTATCACCACCGATCTCAAGCAGCTTTCCTCTGAATGCACTATGAATCTCGCTGTCTTTAGAAGCTACAACCGCATTCATAACAAAACGGCCGATTTTTTCCTCTGCATACAGCTGTTCAAAAATATTCAATGCCTTGGCTGTTACAATGGCTCTTATAATTTTACCGGCGCGCGATCCACCTGATCCTATAAGTTCCACCAATTTCTTAACCACTCCGGGGTTAATCAGTGAATCAAGGCCGGAGACACAAGCTATCATAATCAGCTCATCGTCTTCCTCAAGACCATCCATAAGCCGAATAACGCCTTTCATGGTGCCGATTCTGCCAAGAGCTTCATAAACAGCGTATTTTACGTTGGGATCTTTGATGAATCCCTTATCAAGAGCATCCATCAGGATATCAAGGCCACTTTTCTCACCAATGAAACCGATAACATTGGCAGAGAGAATCATGTCATCAACATTGGCGTCTGCGGAAAAGACCTTCTTAAGAAACTTGAGAGAGTCCTCGCCGGTATCAACAAGTGAATCCGTTACAACACGGCGCACTGTTGGATTTCTGTGATGAAGATTCTCAACGATAAATGAAAGGGCTTCATCTGATTTTATAAAGGCAAGGGCCTCCACAGCTTTCCATGTGGTCAGATCGCAGACTTCATAATTTCCATCTTCATTATTAATTTCAATAATCTTTTTAAGCTGCGGGATAGAATCAGTGTCGCCAAGCTCTCCAACCATCTCGATGCATAAAGCTCGTACAAGATCTTCACCATTATCAAGGTTAGCTCTGAAAACAGATAAGGCTTCAGGGTCCCCGATTCGTGAAAGGGCCGTCATTTCCTCAAACAGGAGATCAGAATCCTTCTCTCCCTGTGCCATTCTGACAAGCACGGGAACAGCACTTTTGAATCCGAACTCTCCGCTCAACCTGATGCACAGGGTTTTCAGCTTGGTATTTTCGGATTCCAGAAGATCAACCACATTTTTTTCGTCAGTGGATAGAACCCCGTTCAGGGCCGTCACAACCATATAATCAACGGATGTGTCACCAAGAGGATTATTAAAAAGTTCCAGAAGCCCTTCAAGCTCCGCCGCGTCCCTGTTTGTGGCAATATCGTTGAGTATGGTAATCTTATCCAAAAACGATTTATCCCGAAATCCGCTCAAAATAGACATATATCAACTCTCTCTTTATCTGCAAATTTTCAGCTACTCAAAACTGAATTCAACTGTAAAATCACCGGCCTCGCATGAAAATGGAATGGCCATTACCGGAGTATTGGCCACATGAGCTATAGTGTGGTTGTCACCCATTATAACTGAAGGAGTAGCTCCTGAAAAGACCAGCCCCTGCTCTGCCAGACCTGCACGGGCCTGACCTGAAATCATATTTGTTATTTCACCGACAGCGTCCCTGACATCCTGCATTACGTCCTGAAGTTCCCCACCAAGCATATTCTTTACAACTGCCACAGCGCATGACTTTGTAAAAGTAATGGAGATACTGCCGTTAAGCTCACCTGTTATTCCAACAAGTCCCGTAACATCTCCATTTGCCGTATTCCCCTTTTTGACATACGGTTTCCCTGCTTTGGGAGTAATCATCGCCATCATGGAAAGTACGTCTGTAACAGCCTTAACGAACGGTTTGGCATATTCAACTTTCATATTAAATTTCCCTTTGACCCCTTATCTGACAGGATAACCCCGGTCCCGACCGGACATTGCATCAAGACACTATTAAACATCTAACAAACTTTAACTGCTAATTGGAAAAGGTTCAAGGCAGTTGGAGATAATTTCAAAGCAAAAAATCTGATTATCATAAAGGAAGGACCTGAACCACGAAAATAAACTGACCCGAAGATATGATTGCCCCCATCATAATATGCTTATTTGTTTTAAAAATTTACTGTTATTGAAGTATTTTCAGTTATAGATAACCTTTGAATCGTTTATATGTTTTTATGTGTTCTTTTTCTTCACCATAATTCTTAAAAACACATTGAAATACTGGATTGTAATAAATTATCGGGGAAGATTCTTATAGTTAAAAAAATAAACAGATCAGATTAAACTTTCTTCTAAGTTCCATATTCATAAAAGGATTTACCACTGCTACCAATTTGCAGCTTCACAGCTTAAAGGCACAATAAACCGCCAATTGCCATGTAGAAATAAAATGATATACTGAGTCCCGATTCTGATTGATTTTCTTAATTAGCAATGTGCCGCCTCAGATACTTTATATTGAAACAAGAAAAGGATTTTACATAACCGCATGCCCGCAGAAACTTCAGAAAGCACCCCACTTTTAAAAAGATTCCTTCACCGCCGTACTCCGCTTAACAATCTCTCCATACTGATTGTTGCCGCCGCGGTGGGAGCATGCGCAGCGCTGGCCGCAACAGGATTGAACCTTTCTCTGGAATATCTGGGAAATCTCCGAGTCTCGTACACTGACAGCTGGTGGATGCTCTTTCTTCCGGCAATAGGAGCAACTCTGGCCGTGGTCCTCAGCCGCAGGATTTTTCACGAATCAGGAGCACATGGTGTTGGAGAAATTATTGCCAGCGTCGGCCTCAAAAAAGGTGTTGTAAAACCCATTGCCATGATCAGCGCACTTGTGACCTGTCTGCTGACGATCTCAAGCGGAGGCTCAGCCGGACCAGAAGCCCCGGTCGTTGTCAGTGGTTCGTCAATGGGTTCAAACCTTGCGCGTTTATTCCGCATGAGCGGACAGTCCCGCATGACTCTGGTTGGCTGCGGAGCCGCAGGCTCTATTTCCGCTATCTTCAATGCCCCTGTTACAGGCATGATATTCGCGGTTGAAATAATCCTCGGGGAGTGGACGCCCTACAACCTTGTTCCCATAGCTATTTCTTCAGTTGTTGCCACAGAAGTGGCCAGAATCCTGACAGGAAATGTCATCCCTTTTGGCGAAACCCTGCCGCACATGGGAATAGTTGATCTCCAGACATCAGTTCTGCTGGCTCTTGGCGCATCAATCATCTCGGTCTTTTTTGTCCGTTCCATAAGGCTTTCCGGAAGTCTGGCTACAAAGATAACCTCGCGCCCGTGGCTACGGGCATGTCTGGGAGGTCTGGCGGTCGGCATTATAGGACTCTGGTTTCCCGATGCACTCGGTGAAGGATATTCTTCCATACGACATGCCATAACCGGAAGCTTTCAACCGGGAATCGCTTTGATGGTGGTGATGCTGATCTCAAGAATTGCGACAACTTCATTTACTCTGGGAAGTGGTGGACCGGGAGGAATATTCGCTCCCTGCCTTGTTATCGGTTCACTTTTCGGAGTTACCTTCCACCGCATGGTCCAGCCGTTTATGTCTGCCGATATCTCCGGTGAAGGCAGCTACGCTCTTCTGGGTATGGCCGGAATAGTCAGTGGAGTGATGCAGGCACCGCTGACAAGCACTTTTCTGGTCTTGGAAATAACAAACGATTACCATGCGGTTATACATGTAATGATTGCGGCATTCCTGTCTTCCACTCTCACCCATATATTCGAGCCAACCTCTTTTTATTTTAAAGATCTGGTTGAAAAAGGGATGCTTATCAGACCTAAAACCGATGCCCGCATTCTAACCGATATAAATCCACAGGATCTTATCCGCTCCGACCTTGTCACCAGCGAACCTGACATGTCCGTCCAGACATTTATAAAACTGCTCCAGTCATCATACCAGACACATATCCCCATAATAGAAAAAGATACCGGGGCGTTCAAAGGAATGGTTGATGTCATCGCCGCACGGGCTTCAATCCTGAACCCCGACCGCTCTGAGAACTATATAAGTGAAATTGCTCTGGACCAGAATGCCCCTCAAATTACGATGAACATGGGAGCTGCTGAAATAATAGAAATAATGGAAAAAAGTGACCGAAATACACTTCCAGTAGTCGAAAACGGAAAATTCAAAGGAATAATTACCAAAGGTGATATACTTAATGCCTACAGAAAAGAGCTGAAGATGGCTTCCCAGCAGGATCACCTGTTCTAAAATAACATCTTTCCTTAAAGAATTAGGGAATACGGTCTGAAAAGTTTACAAGGCTTTTGAGAAAACCCGGCAGGAAGTTCGCAACGTTATTTAATCAAATACTTATCAGCATCAGCCCCAAGATATTTCCTCATTATCCTCTCCTGCTCGCCGTTCTTTTGAAAAAGCTTTAAAACAGCACCTAACTCTTCAGATCTTTCAAGCAGAAAAGATTTTCTGGATATTCCCAGATAACTCGGAGCTGATCTGGGATTGTAAACAAAGTCAGACCTTATGACCTTATCACGCATTCCAAGGCTGCTTATCACACTGTCAGCAAGCAGTAATCCGCTGGCAACAACATCAACACGCTTATTCAATAACAAATCCAGTGATTCTTCCAGAGAAGTGGTCTGAACTTTCTCTATCCTGTGATCAACATCAAACACCGGAAAATATCTTACCCCGGAACATACCGCCACTCTCCTGCCCAACAGGTCATTATATTTGCTTATATGGACATTACCGGACCTGAGCACATAGAACCCTTTCATATTTCTTGTCCGTAGCGGAGGGGAGACATACTGAATATATTTGTCCCTATCTTCACGATAAAAAAGCCCTGAAGAAATATCAACGGTTCCCTCTTTAAGCCCTTCAATAATATCGGAAAATATCATTGGTTCAGATTCATATTTTATATGCATCCTATCCAATATTTTAACAATCAGGTCATAATCCGCTCCCCTGACATCATTTCCGTCCATATAAACCCAGGGGGGAAAATTACCTACTGCAATTTTAACAACCGGTTCACTAAAGGCGGGATAAGAGGTGGCAACCAGACAGATTACAATAAAAAGCCTGAAAAAAAATTTATTTAGTTTTCTTAACTTCATTTTCAACTGATTTTCCAGATTCAACCAATCCTTTATCGTGCAGGGCTCTGTTTGCGGCTTTCCCCATTTTAACTTGAAGAATCTTATATAGTTCAGGAGAAATATCCATTATCTCTCTAGAATTTTGGAGAAATTTATCAGACAGTTTCAATCCCAAAATCACACCTTCCGAGTAAGACTTTTGATTATTTTTTATAGCACAGATTATCAGATGTAAACATAAAACTGTTATTTTAATAATATTTTATAATTTAATACAACTGGATAATTAAATCTTTCATCCGCAAAGATCATGGCAAAACCATCAATTTTTCAAAATCCACCAACTATCACAAAATATTCAGGCAAGTCGATTCAGGATTTTTTATGATCCCAAGCATAATTAATTGAAACTATTAATTACCAATATACTAGCAAGTTATGGATATTAAACGGCCATGTTAGTTTTTAGTATTTATATATTTTAAAACAACTATTGTTAAAAAATATAATTTAAATTATCAAATATACAGAGATGTTTTAAATTAGAATATTTTTTTGCTCAGGAGTCTTAAGTATGGCTGAAAAAATAAACGAAGAAATCTCGGCAGAAGAATATCTGCAAATAAGCAGTAACATACTTTCTACTTTCAAGAGCAGAATTCCTGTTTCACTTTGCACATTTTCAGATGAAATGAACAGGGTTGAAATTTATCTTGAAAAAGAAACCCGCATCACTCCTAAGAAAAAAGAAAAAATTGTTGAATTATGCGACAGCGGAAATCTGTTTGTCCCTAAAAATGAATATCAGATTTTAGCAGAGCACCTCAGTAAAAATCTTGGTTCCCTGTTAACTGAACATTTTCTTGATGAATCCGTTGCAGCAAAAATTTTCCATGACGGACTCACAGAAAATATAAGAGCTTTTTTCAGTAACCCTATTTTTGACAACCTTGAAGAAATCAAAAATAATCTGGCAATATTTAATGAATACTTGTGGATAGATCAGGAGAGGGCATTATTTTTCTTTAACGCACTGGATAAAAACGGATCGCTGGCAGAGCATTCAGTCAATACTCTTTTTACCGGGATATCTCTTTATCTGGCACTTAATAAAAACAAAACAGATTTAAAAGTCACTAACGACTTTGCTCTCGGCCTTATTCTGCACGATATGGGTATGACGCAGGTCTCCAGATCACTGATAAATAAAAAGGGAGCACTACTCTACAAGGAAAAGCAACGGATACAGGAACATATAGATATAGCTGAAAAAATGGTCAGCCGACTTGAAATTACCAATGAAACAACCCTCACTTGTATCACTGATCACCATGAGAGGTTGAACGGTTCCGGCTACCCCAAAGGTAAAAAAGCTGACCGGCTTAACCTTGAATCACGGGTATGTGCTGTGGCTGATGCCTTCTGTGCCATGATATCATCAAGGCCGTACCGCAACCCGATCAACCCTATTCTGGCATCTATTGTTCTAACTAAACAGTCTGAGTTGTTTGATAAAAATGTGGTAAACGCCCTGCTCAAGTTCATCATCTCTCATAATTCTGAAATGAAACAAATAATTCAGGATAAGCAGAAGCTGGCAAAACTACATGAGCTAGCCGCTAACATGTCGAAATAGCATTAAAACGCCATAAAACATCTTTTAATTTAACTCTCCACTCCATTGCAAGTGTTACTTTTGACTGGACAAAATAAGGCAGGCTATCAATAAGGATATGACACTGAGGGTTACATTAAGTATTTTCTGTAAAGTATAAGCCGAGCTTAATTTCCGAAATTAAGTATGCGGCTCTTAACGGCTTATGGATATTTTATGAATAAAAATGAAAAAGTATGTATCAAAGATGACGTTGCTTTGGGCGATAATGTCAGAATAATAGAACCCTGCAATTTGTATGGCTGCAAAATCGAATCAGATTGCTTTATCGGACCTTTTGTTGAGATACAGTGCGATGCGCATATAGGGGCTAGGACTAAAGTCCAGTCTCATTCTTTTATCTGTTCGCTGGTTACAATCGGGCAGGACTGCTTCATCGGACATGGAGTTATGTTCATTAATGACAGATTCTCTGCCGGAGGTCCTTCCGGAGGCATAAAAGAGTCTTGGGAAAGTACGGTTATCGGCAATAATGTCAGCATCGGCTCCAATGCGACCATACTTCCGGTAACTATCTGTGATAATACAATTATCGGTGCTGGAGCCGTGGTAACTAAAGACATCACCAAAGCAGGAGTCTATGTGGGGAATCCTGCAAAATTTCTCCGCAGCCTGTAAATCTTAAAAACTTCACGGTGCAACTAATAGAGATATAACCACCTAGTATTACTTATAAACAAGCCTATTCAGCTAAAAAATTTATAATTTCCTTGCAGATATAATCTAGCTGCAAGTCTGTCAGCTCTGCATAAATCGGCAGGGACAAACATTGCTGAGACAGGGCATCAGCTACAGGAAAATCATCAGGCTTATGCTGTAAATATTCATAAGCTTTCATATTGTGCAGGGCAATGGGGTAATGAACTCCGGCCCCGATACCTTTACTGTGCAGATGCTCGAGCAGCGAATCACGCTTTGGTGTTTCAACCACAAATAGATGATAAGCATGACCGGGTATGTCCGCAGGTAATTTAAGCAGACCTTTTTCCGACAGTTGCTGCAATTTTATTCTATAACTGCCAGCCACTTCACGCCTTTTTTCAGTCCACTCCAAAAGTCTGGGCAGCTTTACAGAGAGCACCGCGCCCTGAATACTATCAAGCCGTGAATTTCTGCCCTCAAACTCATGGTCATATTTGCCAACTCGCCCATGATTTGCTTCCATGCGGACCTTTAACGCCAATTCCTCATTACTGGTAACAATGGCTCCGGCATCGCCATAGGCTCCAAGGTTCTTTCCCGGAAAAAAAGAAAACGAAGAAATATCCCCAAAAGTTCCTACATGCTGCCCGCCGATATGCGCGGCGTGAGCCTGAGCACAATCCTCAAGTATCCATAAGCCATGCTCATCTGCAACAGCTTTCAACGCTTCCATATTCGCAGGACAACCGTATAGATGAACGACTATCATTCCCTTTGTTTTCGGGGTGATCGCTGCTTTAAGCTTTGCGGGATCAAGACCTTTTGTCTGTGGATCTATATCAGCAAAAATAACTTTGCCGCCGGCGGTGGTCACAGCTTCAGCAGTTGAAATAAAACTCATTGCCGGGACAATAACTTCATCACCAGCTGAAACGCCCAAAGAACGAAGGGCTATTTCAAGAGCATCGGTGCCATTGCCTACTCCGATGCAATGAGAAGCTTTAACAAAGGCGGCAAATTCATTTTCAAATTTCTTTGTATGAGGCCCTTTTACAAAGGCGGTACTCTCAACAACTTCGCCAATGGCCTCATAAATTTCACTACGGATAGTTTCAAGCTGAGCTTTTAAATCCACTAAAGGTATTTTCATTAGAGAATCTCAACACTAAGGTTAATTTTAAAGATAGAAAGCTGTTAACAACAGATGTAAAACTCAGGCTTAGCCGCCAAGTTTGCATTTCTGAGGGGAGAATCTGAGCTTTATTTCTTTGCCTGTCTCAATGGATTCATAAATCGCGGAAATGAGTTCAAGACTTTTGCGCCCCACAAGGCCGTTAACCAGAAGTTTTTTTCCTTCATCTATGCATGAAACCACATGATTATAATATTCCTGATGGCCAAAACCATAAACATTCGGAGGGTTTACAGAATATTTTTCCAGAACATCCTTATCGGATTCCCTTTCTTCGGTAAAATTCCATGTTTTCATCTCATTTACGGCAAAACCTTCAATAACAACGCTTCCCTTTTCTCCCAGTATGGAAATACTTCCTTCAAGATCACGGGGTCTGGTTGCGGTAGTGGCTTCAATTATGCCCAGTGCTCCATTTTTAAATTTAAGTACGGCAACAGCTGTATCTTCGGCTTCTATGTCGGCTAAAGCCCTTCTGGATTTCGCAAAAACACTGTCAACTTCGCCCATCATCCATTCCAGCAAATCCACATGATGGCTGGCCTGATTGGTTAAAACGCCACCGTCATATTTCCATGTTCCCCGCCAGTCGTCCTGATCATAATATTCCTGCTTCCTGCACCAGCGAACCCTGACGGTACCCATGATGAGCTTGCCGAAACGGCCCTCTTCCAGAGCTTCACGAAGTTTAACAACAGGAACATTAAATCTGTTCTGCTTGATAACAAAAAGTTTAACCCCGTACCTATCGCACTCTTCGATCATTCTGTCCGCGTCATCCAGAGTTAAAGCCATTGGCTTTTCAACGACCAGATCCTTATGATACTGCGCCAGCTCGACTACATGTCTGGCATGGTTACCACTTTCGGTGAGGATGGTCAGGACATCTATATTGTCACCATGTCTGCGCATCATCTCATGCATATCGGTAAACCATGGAACGTCATAAGCTTCCCCAAGCTTTCTTGCTTTTTCGGAATCAATGTCGCAGACAGCGGATAAGCAGGCTCCGGGAATTATGTTACCGCCCAATAATTCTGAATGCCGTTTAGATATGCGACCACATCCGACTAATGCGAATCTAAGCATTTTATTGTCCTTATAGTCTAAGTTAAATGCGAAAAGCCAAAGCAGCTTGCCACCTTGTTCAATTATATTTTATTAAAATCCATCTTCTGGTTCTAAGCAATCTGTTTTTTTAAACTAATTACTTGTACCCAAGCATAGTAAAAAAAAGCATGCAAGAATAGTGCATCATTTCTCTTGATTTGTCATAAATAAAAAAATATCAACCAATTAATAATGTAATTTGTATAAGGAGTTAACTTTGCTTGAAAATAAAGTTCTAATCTCCGTCTGTATTTTCGTTTATAATGGTGAAAAATTTGTATCTGAATCCATTGAAAGTATTCTTAGTCAGGATTTTGACGATTTTGAGCTTGTTATTGTCGATGACGGTTCCACAGACAAAACAGCTGAAATTATAGAAGGCTACTCAAATCCAAAACTTCGCTATTTTTATAAAGAAAACTCCGGGCGTCCCAAATCAAGAAACAGATGTATCAAAGAAGCCCGCGGCGAATATATTTTATGGTTCAGTTCTGATGACGTTCTTGCTGCTGGAACCCTTAAAAAATACGCAGCCCTCATAAATGAATTTCCTGAGACAGACATATTTCAAAGCAATATGCTTATGACAGATGAAAATCTGACTCCCACACGGGAAATGAAATACGAAAACTGGGTTGGACGCCAAGCCATGCTTCAGGCCTTGCTGCCTCTTGGCAACAGATTGCATGACCCGGCCGCGGTCTGCCGGAAAAAACTTTATGATAAATTTGGCGGATATGACCCAGATTTCGTCAGGTCTCAGGATTATGAATGGTTTATGCGGGTTTCAGGCCATACTGAAATAAGACACTCAGATTTTACTTCATTTTATTACCGTAGGACTCGTGTTTCACTTGGTGAAAAACCCATAGGCAATCTATACGCTGCCGCAGCTGTAAATAAATTTTTAAGTACCCATTCCATCGAAGCGCTGGCTTCCAACGCCGGATTTAATGTACCTGCCGAAATCGCACCCATGTTTTACCGCATTAAACTGGTAGAAAACTTTTTTAACTGCGCAGATTACGAGTCTGCCCTGACTTATATAAATGAAATTCTAAATAGCAATGCACCCCTCCAGATAAAAGAAGGTGCCGGACAGTTGTTAATGATTTACCATCTCAGAAAAGCGGAACAGCTTATAAATGAGGCCGAGTATCAAGAAGCTCTGCCGCATATAAAGAAAGTTTTATCCCAAAAAACTGAGGAGTCTATCAGCAACAGAGCCAGACAATTGTTAGGTATAATTTCTAATAAACTGACAGAATCAATGTAACCGGAAAATTACGGTATTCAGCAGAGAAAATGCCCATGAATAAAGAAACACTGGAACAAGCGGTTAAAGAACTTCCTCCCAATAGAAAATCTCCTAAAAATCTGTTCAGGGCTGTAGTTGATTTTTTACGAAATGAAGGAGATTCGGAAATTCTGACAAAGTGGGTTATGGACAGCCTGCTTGCAGCAGGAGAACTGCTGCCGCCTCATTCCGGGGAGCCTATAGTTTCCTGCATTATTCCCTGCTACAACCAAGCCAGTTACCTGCGTGAGACAGTTCTTTCTGTTTTGCGGCAAGATTTTCCTGCATTTGAAATAATCATCATAAATGATGGCAGCACTGATAACACTAATGAAGTGGCTAACGGATTAGTGAAAGAATTCAGCAATTACCGGATTCGCTACGTGGAGCAGGAAAACAGCGGGCTGGTAAACACCCGCAACAGGGGCTGCGTGCTGGCTAAAGGTAAATATATTCTTCCTCTTGATTCTGACGATCTTTTAGCACCGTCATTTTTAAGTAAAACAGTAAAAATTTTAAATGAATCCAACCATCTTGGCTATGTAAGCACCCTGGCTCTTTTTTTCGGGCATTCAAATCTGATTTGGCCAAGGCCAAAATTTGAACCGGTCCTTTTCATTTCTAAAAACCAGCAGACCTGCACCACTCTTTTCCGCAAATCTATGTGGGAAGAAGTCGGGGGCTATGAAAAGGAAATGGTCAACGGCTATGAGGACTGGGAACTGTGGATCAGGGCAACAAAAATGGGCTGGCTGGGGACCCAGATAGAAGAACCGCTTTTTTTCTATCGCCGCAAAGAAAATTCAATGATCACCGATTCAAGGGAACGCGATGTAGCCATAAAAACCCAGATTATACTCTTGCATCCTGATATATACGACAAATCAAAATTAAAATCGGTTATGACGGAAATGACCTATTCAAACTGGATTCCTCCACAACTGGTGCGCCCTGATTTTAAAATCAGACTGCGCCATATTCCAGAGGTTGACCAATCCGCACTTGCCAAAAAAATTCTAAACCATTTAGGCATTATAGTGCCACAGCTAAAAAACCGCTTTTCCGCCCCCGAGAGTGGAACTGGTAAGGCTGAGGAATTTGAAAAATTATACAACCAGCTCAATGCACGAATTTTAAAAATCGAGCAGAATGATCCAGATGCAGCACTTGATCTAAGCGCCCTGCTGCTCTCACTTTATCCGCTGAAAAAAAACGCCGTTACCCTTTTTATAAACAGCTTGCGCAAGGCTGGTTTTCTAAATGAGGCTCTTAGTGCAGCTTCTTTCTATCTTGATCTGATGCCATGGAATGAAAATCTTTTAGACACCATAAATTAAATTCTACAGCAAAAAGCATAAAATTCCAGGCACTAGGATTCTAAAAAAGTCTTGGTATTTAATTTGCATTAAAATTGATATCATCCTTTTTTCACGTCAAAAAACGGAGTTTTTATGCACCTCAACCTCGGCACAAAAGCAGAAACTTTAGAAGCTTTACTAGGCGCAGGATTTAACGTCCCCAAAGTTTTTTATTTTGGGACCGAGGATTGGCAGTATGATCCTGATGATATTTTAAACAGTATTATCAGTGAGTTTTCCGAATATGAAGCTATCGTTGTGCGCAGCAGTTCCATTGCAGAAGATGGCCATGAAGCTTCGGCTGCAGGTGCTTTTGAATCCATCCTTAATATTGACATTCGCGACCGCACAGCCCTTAAAGATTCCATAGAAAAAGTTATTGCCTCCTACGACAGCTCTAAAGGAGATCAGGTGCTGATCCAGCCCATGATCTCAAATATTGAAGCCAGCGGAGTGATTATGACCCGCTGCCTTGAAGACGGCTCTCCATACTATGTTATAAACTACGATGATGAATCAGGTAAAACCGACTCAATAACCGGTGGAAGCGGCGCAAGCAAAACACTTTACATATACAAAGGTTTTTCTCTGAGTGACTTCAACTCTAATCGCGTCAAAAAAATGATGGAGCTTGTTTATGCTCTGGAAAAGGTCTTTCCTAATATCCCCTTGGATATTGAATTTGCCCTTGACCGCAATCTTGAAATGCACCTTTTTCAGGTCCGCAAAATTTGCACGGTTAAAAACTGGCACCCCAATGTGGAGAGTATAGTTTCAACCAAGATCAGCTTTGTTGAAAATTTTGTTTCCAACTATTTTCAAAAACGGTTCGGAGTTTTTGGCGAACGTACCATACTGGGAGTAATGCCCGACTGGAACCCGGCAGAGATAATAGGTGTAACCCCGAAACCTCTTGCAGCCTCGCTGTACCGTGAGCTTATCACCCGCTCTACATGGAGAAAGAGTAGGGAAATTATGGGCTATAGAAAAAATGTTCCAGAAGAATTAATGGTTCTGGTAGCAGGGAGGCCCTATATAGATGTTCGTAATAGTTTCAACTCTTTTCTGCCGGCAGATCTGGAGCCAGAAATAGCTGAGAAAGTGGTTAGCGCATATATTGAGCGTTTGGACAATAATCCTCAGTACCACGATAAAGTGGAGTTCGAAATTGCAGCAACGGTCTATGACCCATGTTTTGATGAAAATTTTAAAAATCGTTATCCCGGTCTGTTAACTGAATCTGAATTCAACCAGTACCGAGAAAAACTACTCGAACTGACAAATTTTAATTTAAAACCTGAAAACACCCTTTTGCCGGCTTATGAAAAAATTGAACAGTTAAAGTCTCGGCAAAAAACGTATCCTAAGCTCAACTCAGCTATAAACTTTTTTGAGCTGACTTCCATCCTCCGCTCACTTCTGAATGATTGCATTGAGTTCGGGACAATTCCATTTTCTATTATTGCACGGCATGGTTTTATTACGGAGTCACTGTTAAGAAGCCTCATAAATAAAAATGGAATAAGCAGGAAACGGGTAGATGAATTCAAAAGATCCATTGAAACTGTCTCCGGTGAAATGAGTAGACATTTTAATGAAATCTGTTCAAACAGTGCCGCCGATGAAGCCGCCCAAAAAGATTTTCTGGACAGGTACGGTCACCTGCGTCCGGGAACCTACGACATTCTTTCACTCAAATATTCAGACAGACACAATTTATTTTCAAACGTTTCGCGCAGTCAGGTAACAGTACAGATGCACAAAGATTTTGTATTAAGTCCGACTGAACGCAGAAACATTAATAAAATCTTATCAGAAAGCGGAATAAAAAGCGTTGATGCAGATATCTTCCTTAATTACGCAGCCAAATCAATTTCCGGAAGGGAGTATGCAAAATTTATTTTCACCAAAAACCTGTCCCTTGTTCTTGACGGCCTTGCTCTGTGGGGAGAAAAAATCGGGCTGATCAAGGAAGAAGTGGCCATGCTCAATCTGCCGGACATAATGGACTCACTTTACTCCCACCTCGATAGCTCCGTTTATGGGCATTATGAAGAATTAGTCCGCAAAGGGAAAAAACAGTACGAGTTGGCTAACTATTTTAAATTAAGTTACTTAATCCGTTCTTCAGCGGATGTTTATGTTGTTCCTCAACATCGCTGCGCTCCAAATTTCATTTCCAGCAAAAGAGTAGAAGCCCCCATAGTCAAAGTGAGCAGCACCTCCACTGAAAGTGAGGAGCTGGCTGGAGCAATTGTTTGCATTGAAAGCGCTGATCCTGGATACGACTGGATTTTTACCAGAAAAATAGCCGGGCTGGTCACAAAGTATGGTGGAACAAATTCCCACATGGCCATCCGTTGTGCGGAATACGGATTACCTGCGGCAATCGGTTGCGGTCAATTGCTCTATGAAAAAATAAGCAGTGCCGGCTTTTGCTGCCTTGATGCTGATCTAAAGAAAATAACCCCTTGTGAGATGCAGTAACCATGTCCTTAAAACTTGGCCTGACAATGCGCAGTTGTGACGCAGTGGATTATGTGGAACCTCGTCAGGGATTAGCTCTTGATTGGATTGACTTCATGAGAAAAGCTTTTCCAGAGGCAGTTTGGACAGCAATCCCAAGTCTGGGAAAAGAAACGGTGCGCCATGTAAAGGGTTTTGGAATTAACGGTTTAATCCTTACAGGCGGGGAAAATTTTGGTGAAAACCCTGCTCGTGATGAAACAGAGTTTGAGCTTATCAGGTTTTGTCTTGAAAACGGCTACCCGGTACTTGGTGTTTGCCGTGGAATGCAGGTACTAAATATTTATTTCGGGGGGCGGATTTCTTCCGTTGCCAAAGAAAAACATGTAGCAACAAAGCATACAATATTTTTAAAGAGAGAAATTTACGGTGCGACAAAAGCTAAAGTAAATTCCTTTCATGGCAACGGGATAAAAGAAAATGATCTGGCTCCGAATTTAAGTCCCATTGCAGTTGATGACGATGAAAATATAGAAGCCTTTTTTCAACTTGAAAATAAAATACTGGGACTTATGTGGCACCCGGAACGGACATTTGAGCCAAGCCCGATTGATTATGAATTGATTCACCTTGTTTTTGGCAAAGGAGGCCATGAATAACATGATCAATGAAAAATCTAGCTACATAAAACCAAAAAGCAAATTTTAAAAGAGATATTCGATTTACTCTGAAGGCAAAAACACTATGCAGGCGATTATATTAGCCGCAGGACGCGGTTCACGAATGAAAAAAGCAACTCAGGACAGGCCCAAATGTCTTGTAGAACTCATGGGTAAACCACTCCTGCACTGGCAGCTTGAAGCCTTACGCAAGGGCGGGGTTAGCGATATTCTTATCGTGCGTGGATATATGGCAGAAAAGTTGAATGGTGATTTTTCTACCGTGGATAATCCGCGCTGGGCTGATTCAAATATGGTTGAAACACTGCGTCACGCCTCAGCATGGCTGGAAAAAGGATCATCCATTATTTCCTATTCCGATATTGTTTACAGTGCAGAACACATAAAAGCCTTGAGCAAAAGTGAGTATGACATTTCAATAACTTATGACACCTTATGGGAAAATCTCTGGAAAATACGCTTTGAGGATCCTTTAAGCGATGCGGAAACTTTTCGCGCAGAGGACGGGAAACTTTTAGAAATTGGGGGCAAGGCATCAAGCATTGACGAAATAAAAGGTCAATATATGGGGTTATTGCGTTTGACCAACCGTGGATGGACTATCTTGTCTAACCTGTTTTCAGAGCTGGGACAGGAAAAAGTGGACAAGCTGGACATGACAGCTATGCTGCGTTTGCTGCTTGATAGAGGAATAGAAATAGGCGTGGTTTCAGTTGCCGGCAAATGGGCGGAAGCGGATTCCATGGAAGACATTGCAGCCTATGAAAATACGTTATCTCAGGTTAAAGAATGGAGTCATGATTGGCGGTAATCAAAGGAGTTGAAAATGAAACATGGTGATTTTACTGGGCTGGCAGAAAACTACAGCCTTTACCGGCCCGGATATTCAAGGTTTGTTGTTGATATTATTAGCGACGCAGTAAAAGGAAAATTTAGGAATGAAGAGTTAAAGGCTCTCGATGCTGGGGCCGGTACCGGTATTTTTAGCAGAATGCTCGCAGCGAGAGGTTTTTCTGTCGTAGCAGCTGAACCAAATGATGATATGCGCAAATTCGGCATCAAGGATTGTGAAAACCATGATGTTGCATACATTGAAAGCCCTGCTGAAAAAATCGATATAAAGGACAATTCCTGCCATCTGATTACCATGGCTTCTTCCTTCCATTGGCCTGATTTTGATCAGGCTACACAGGAATTCAATAGAATTTTAAAGCCCGGAGGGTTCTTTACAGCTCTTTGGAATACAAGAGCTGTGGAGAGAGACCCGGTTACGGCAGATATCGAGCAATACCTGAAGGAACTTGTTCCTGAAATGAAAAGAAAATCTTCAGGCCGTTCTGATTTTTGTGATAATTTAACAGACAGACTGGCCAAATGTGAAAATTTTGCAGATGCAGCATATTTAGAAGGTTTTCATGTTGAAGAACAGACTCTTGAACATTATATCGGACTATGGCGCTCCGTAAACGATGTTCAGGTTCAGGCCGGACCTGAAAGATTCGAAAAATTCATTGATTACATAAAAGAAAGAACAAATGGTGAGCAGCACATTAACGCTCACTACCAAACTCGCGCATGGATCGCGCAAAAGAAATAATTATGAAAGGCAAAGTAATTTGGCTTACAGGATTGTCTGCGTCTGGTAAGTCAACCATAGCCCGGAAGATGCAGCAAATTCTCCATAGTAAGGGAATTATTCCAATACGTCTTGATGGAGATGAGGTCCGCGAGGCTATTGCTGATCACAATTGTGGACATGATCCTGAAAACAGGATTATAAACGCATATAGAATTAGCCGCTTTGCCAATTTATTCTCACGGCAGGGACTGGTGGTAATTGTGGCCACCATGTCCCTTTACCATGAAATCCATAGCTGGAATCGTAATAACTTCCCAGATTATTTTGAGGTCCTTATTAAGGCGGATTTAGAAACATTAAAACAACGAGATCCTAAAGGGCTTTACAAAAATTTTAGTAGTGGAAAAGCCGAAAATCTCCCCGGAATGGATTTGGAACCCCAATTTCCTTTAAATCCTGACCTAATAATAGAAAATAACGGTCAGCTAAACGAAGTTGAAAAGAATGCACAAAAAATACTTAAAAAATGTAATCTGCTATGATCAACCATCAAAAATAAGCATAAGGTCTTTTACAAAATGAAAAAAATAGCCTTCATTGTACAAGGCGTTACATTCAAATTCTTTAAGCCTATTATTGAAAACATTCCGCCGGACCTGATTCATATTCTATATAATCACTACCTCCCAGTTGAAGCTGAAGAGCTCATCCAAAAAGGGTATAATTTTATACCATTTAACATCGCCCTACTGAGCTACTATGACTTTATCGTTCTTGATGCAGGGGATTTACCTCAATCAAGATTTTCAACTTTAACACCGCAATCTCTACATGGAAAAACAGTATGCAGATTGGTGCATGCTACTGATGCCGATATTCATGATTCACCTTATGTAAATTTTACTATTGGTGCTCATAAAGCCAGTTTAGATTATGGCAGTTCGAAATATTGGAGTACGGCTGTCACGATAAAAGAAAAGGAACTTTTTTCAAAAGCTATGAAGCTACCGGTAAATCAAAAACTGGAATATACTTATACCGGTCCCTATCACATCGGCAAATGGCTTGAAAAACGAAATACCCCAAAAGAAGAACTGCGACCTAAGCTTGAAAAAATTTTAGGATTGAAACTTGATACTGATAAACCTCTGGTTGTTTTCTTCCGTGATGAGATTTCAGATGATGAAGCTGTCATACGTGGCCTAAGAAAATTGTCTAAGCATGCCACAGTTATCTATAAAACCGTTGGAGGATTTGACCCCTGTCTGGAAGCTTTAAGTGAAGATGTTATTTTCTGGAAAAACAGATCATTGGCTCCCAACTTATTACGCTTCAGCGCTGATTTTATTTTTGCCGGATTTTGTTCAGGAACGTTTGCTTCTTCATTGATGTTAGGATTAAATGTTATCCCCTATCATACTCAACAGGTATTCCACGCAGGCAGGGATAGCCAGAAGCTAAAATCATATAAAGCTCTCGCGCCTACCCCACCATACAAATCCATCAGTCATCGTTGTATCCACTATTACGGCCAAATTTTTGATATAGAAAATACAGAAAATCTTATTAGTATAATTAGCAGTCAGTCCTATTGGGATAATTTTTACGAAAAACTGCCTATAATTCAAAAAAGATGTTTCGGAGACTACACACTTGAAGGGGCAGACGTTAAAACAGCTAAGTCTATTTTAAGTGCATACAGTAAAGGAACCTTTGGGCTTGATGGATATTTGATAAAAACCATGTGATAAATTTTTCGCCTCTACACCCACGGACTTTTGATATGCTAAACTCGAATTTCATTGATTGGGAAAATATTTTAAACACTCATTATTTAATGTGAATCAACTTTATTTGTATTTGCTGATTTTTTTACCAGCTGCATCTTCTAAAAAGCTATCATACAATATCTTACCTTTTTAACCCTTTTTTTAAGCGTCAAAATTAAATCATAAAATTTAACATGTTATGAAAGATAATAAAAAAAAGGTTTTTTTTACTATTTGGGGCATACCCTTTGATTTCTAACGAAGAATAGATAAACTACTCTAGTTCACTGCCGGATAGGCAGCTTAGAAAAATAAGATATCCAAACTCCGTTAGCATCAGGCGTTCACTGCCGGATAGGCAGCTTAGAAAACGGATATTGCTTGCAGACATGCTTAATGCTGGTTCACTGCCGGATAGGCAGCTTAGAAAAGTTTAAAACTGTACGTTCCGGGGTTATACACTGCCGGATAGGCAGCTTAGAAAGGAGAGATAGCCGAAACCGTTCAAATCAAAGGGTTCACTGCCGGATAGGCAGCTTAGAAAGCTTTTAATGTATAGTTCCATTTCGCAGTAAAGTTCACTGCCGGATAGGCAGCTTAGAAAGGATTCAATTTCAACTGATCCTAAAATTGAATGTTCACTGCCGGATAGGCAGCTTAGAAAAAGTCCTTTAACGAAAGCTTGAAATACTTGTGGTTCACTGCCGGATAGGCAGCTTAGAAATATTAAATTAGGAATATTTACACGAATATATCGTTCACTGCCGGATAGGCAGCTTAGAAAATTCCTGCATCAAAGTTGTTATTTCATCAGTGAGTTCACTGCCGGATAGGCAGCTATAGAAACTCACCAAGTTGTACAGGTATCAAATGCCTACCACCGCGGTTAATCTTTAGATTGCTCACATTATTAGTCTCTTATCCACAGTACCTATTTTGATTGTAAGGATTCTTTCCGGAGAGTCGTGAATCCAGTGGGATTTTGATGAGGTCGTTTGCGGTATACCAAGAGGGAGAAATTTACGGTTGGGATGCGTGAGAACTTATCAGAGGGCAAAAAAAAGGCCCTGAGTGAATTACTCAGGGCTTTAAAAAAAAAGTCCTTGCGACGACCTACTTTCCCACTAGCTACCTAGCAGTATCATTGGCGATGGAGGGCTTAACTTCCGAGTTCGGAATGGGATCGGGTGTGGCCCCTCCTCTATGGTCGCAAGGACAAATATTTAAAAATATATAGTAAAATAGGGAAGAGAAGAAAGATAAGACTCACGATTTATTAGTACCGGTCAGCTGAGAGCTTCACAGCTCTTACACCTCCGGCCTATCAACCAGGTGGTCTACCTGGAATCTTTAGATGCTAAGCATAGGGAGAACTAATCTCAAGGCAGGCTTCCCGCTTAGATGCT
>NZ_AUCX01000023.1 GCF_000429985.1 Maridesulfovibrio bastinii DSM 16055 | reverse complement strand
GCCAGCGGCACTGCAGAGTAGCTATGTTCGGAAGGGATAACCGCTGAAAGCATCTAAGCGGGAAGCCTGCCTTGAGATTAGTTCTCCCTATGCTTAGCATCTAAAGATTCCAGGTAGACCACCTGGTTGATAGGCCGGAGGTGTAAGAGCTGTGAAGCTCTCAGCTGACCGGTACTAATAAATCGTGAGTCTTATCTTTCTTCTCTTCCCTATTTTACTATATATTTTTAAATATTTGTCCTTGCGACCATAGAGGAGGGGCCACACCCGATCCCATTCCGAACTCGGAAGTTAAGCCCTCCATCGCCAATGATACTGCTAGGTAGCTAGTGGGAAAGTAGGTCGTCGCAAGGACTTTTTTTTTAAGCCCTGAGTTATTCACTCAGGGCCTTTTTTTTGCCCTCTGATAAAATCTCACACATCAAAACCGTAAATTTCTTCCTCTTGGTATACAGCAAAAGACCTCATCAAAATCCCACTGGATTCATGACTCTCCGGAAAGAACACTTACAATCAAAATAGTTACTGTGGATAAGATACTAAACTATCCGCAATCTAAAGATTAACTACGGTGGTAGGCATTTGATACCTGTACAACTTGGTGAGTTTCTATAGCTGCCTATCCGGCAGTGAACTCCGAGGTAGTGTTTCAACCATGCAGCTTCAATTTCTAAGCTGCCTATCCGGCAGTGAACTGATTATCAAGTATGAATACGAAATGAATGACTTTCTAAGCTGCCTATCCGGCAGTGAACTAGAGTAGTTTATCTATTATTCGTTAGAAATCAAAGGGTATGCCCCAAATAGTGAAAAAAACCTTTTTTTTACTATTTTTCATAACATACTTAATTTTATGATTTAATTTTAATCCTTAAAAAAAGGGTTAAAAAGGTAAGATATCGTATAAGAGCTTTTTAGCTAACTCTTCACTCACAGGTATTTTTATTAAGATCGCAAAATGATTTTGGTGGGAGTAAATTTTATCTCAAATGAATATAACCTCATAGTCTGTCCTCATATGCCTCCGGCGGCTTAAGGGGATGATCCCCTTAAGAATCCTCAACTGGGGTTGGTAATGTAGGATTTTTATTAAATTTTGATTAGATATGATACTGTAATTGAAAGTCTTATTTATCAATTGAAGTTCTAAAATAGAGAATTGGGCAAAAGTAAAGTAGGATTGTTTATTCACTGATCTTGAATTTGTAACTTATTAAAATTTTAAAATTCGGTCTGAAGATTTATCAAGATTATTTAAAGCACGTAATCCAGAGGTGCATAATGAGATTTGCTAGAACAGCTTTTCTTTTTTTGTTTTTGTCATTTTTATCATTTTCAATTTTTACTTCTTTAGGAAGATGTTCATCCTTTCCTGTTCCGACAACTGTCAGCAAAAAAATGCAGTCACTGATTGCAGCAAATCCACCAGACTTTTGGAATCTACATCCTAAAAATTTACAGGAGTGGAAAGATTTTTCAGATGGCTTTTATAAAAGTGTATCCGCTACTCTCCCAAAGCTAATAAAGAAATTTAATGTTTCAATTGAATCTGGAGATATGGCTGGTGTTCCTGTCTTTACAATTACTCCTCATAAAAAGTTTTCGGATAAAAATGATTTTATCTTACTGCACCTTCATGGTGGCGGGTATGTTTTAGGTAAGGGGAAATCTGGGATTCCAGAAGGAATTATGATGTCAGGGTTTGGAGGATTCAAGGTTCTTTCAGTTGACTATAGAATGGCTCCCGAATACCCGTATCCAGCCGCACTGGATGATGCCGTCACTGTCTACAAAGAATTATTAAAAAAGTATTCTTCCAAAAAAATCGGTGTGTTCGGTACTTCAACTGGTGGAGGAATGACTCTGGCACTAGTTTTAAGGTTGAAGAAGGAAAAACTTCCTTTACCAGGAGCTATTGCCCCGGGAACTCCATGGAGTGATCTTAGCTGCACTGGTGACAGCTATTATACAAATGAGCATATTGATAATGTCCTTGTAAGTTATGATGGATGGCTCGGGGAAGCTGCAAAAGTATATGCAGATGGACATAATCTTAAAGACCCTATGCTTTCTCCTGTTTACGGTAATGTTGAAGGTTTCCCTCCGACACTTTTAACATCTGGAACTAGAGATTTATTTTTAAGCAACACCGTGCGCATGCAGAAAAAACTTTTAGAAGCAGGCGTTGATGTCCGGTTGATTGTTTTTGAAGGCTTATCTCATGCCCAATACTATTTATTGCCGGATTCTCCTGAGACAGCTTTCCATTTTCGACAGCTTAAATTGTTTTTTATTAAAAATTTACATCTGTAATATATCTAATTTATTTTGTTTTTATTAATAACTATTAAATTACATCTACTGTGACGGGTCTTAAAAAATGGAACATTTTGATGCTGGCATATTGTCTTTGCTGCCACCAGTTATAACAATCATTTTAGCTCTAAGAACAAAAGAGATAATTTCATCACTCTTTATTGGAATTCTGGCAGGAGTCTTAATTTACTGTGTAGGTATTGGTAACAGTCCATATCTACTGAAAACAGTTGAAGTTACTTTTGATCTTATTGTAAAAAAAGTAGATTTTAATATTATTATATTCGGATCATTACTGGGGTCACTGGTCTACCTCGTTGCTATCACAGGTGGAACAAAAGCATACGCCAGTTGGGCTACAAAAAGGATAAAAAGTAAACGCAGTGCCTTAATGGCCACTACTTTTCTTGGGTTTGCCATGTTTATAGATGATTATTTTAATTGTCTTTCCATTGGTACGGTTATGCAGCCGATTACAGACAAATTTAAAATTTCAAGATCAAAACTGGCATATATTGTAGATTCCACAGCAGCTCCTATTTGTATCATTGCACCAATTTCGAGTTGGGCGGTTGGTGTTGGCAGCAGCATTAATACTACTGGAGTTTCGGGCAGCAACTTTTCAGCCTTTGTTTCGACTATCCCTTGGAATTTTTATGCTATTTTTACTTTGATAGTTGTCCTTATGGTCAGTTGGGGGGGCTTTGATTTTGGGCCTATGCTAAAAGATGAAATCGATGCATCTACCTCGACAGCAATCAGTGAGAATGCTCCCGCGAATGGTCAGGGAGAAATTGTGAATGGTGTTGAAGGAAAACTTATATATATGTTGCTTCCTATATGCAGCCTTATAGTTTTTGCTGTGCTGGGATTGCTCTATACCGGTGGATACTGGGGAGATGATATTTCAAGGCATAGTATGATTGTAGCTTTTGGAAACTGTGATGCTGCGCGGGCATTGGTCATGGCTTCATTCGGCTCTTTACTGGTAGCCTTTATTTTATTCGTTCCGAGTCGGGTCCTTTCATTGCAGGAATTTATGGACGGAGCTGTGGAGGGTATCAAAGTTATGCTCCCATGTGTAATTGTCCTTGTTCTGGCATGGGCCATGGGTGGATTATGCAGAGATTTATTGCAGACCCCGAAGTTTGTGACAAGTATTATTGGTTCCGGGAAAGGAATGGTTGTTATGCTCCCAGCAATATTCTTCATATTGGCTGGATTCCTGAGTTTCTGTACCGGCACTTCATGGGGAACATTCGGCATTCTTATCCCAATAGCGGTTCCTGTTATTCAGGCTCTGGATCCTTCTCTTGTCTCAGCTGGACTTGCAGCTGTTCTCGCCGGCAGTGTTTTTGGAGATCATAGCTCACCAATTTCGGATACTTCCATTCTTTCAAGCGGTAATGCCGGGTGCTCTTTAATAGCTCATATTTCAAGTCAGATGCCTTATGCCTGCGTAGCTTTTGCCGGCAGTACAGCTGGCTATCTAGTAGCAGGTTTTACTGATGGAAATATTGTATTGAGTTTTTTGGTTGGACTTATTGTTACTGTAGGAAGTATGTTTGCTTTGCGGGGCAGAAGTTTAACTTATAGTAAAAAAAACGCAGCCTTTTTAGAATAATATTAATAAAATTTTAACTTAAATTATACTACATTTCAATTATATAGTTTAAAAAATGTTTAACTGGAATTTATAAGCTAAAGGAGTTACACTTTCCCTCAGAGAATGTGTGGCTCCTTTTTTATTCAGATATTAATGCTTTTCGGCCAACTTAATTCGTTTAAAGTCCTGGCCTGAGCTTTCTGCGCAAAATATGTGCAGGATTTATTCTTATCAGGAAATTTTGTTTCGGTGAGAATAATTTACCATTCTTAACTCCATAAAAAGCCTTAGGTTATAGGAAAGCCAGAATACTTGAGATTCTACAGCTGTCCTATGGCAATCATTTTTTTTAATGGGCAAGAGCTGAATCCACTATTATAACATTTGGGACTATACCCTGAATGTTGCCACTAATTCTGCAATTGAGCAGGCTCATTCTCTATGTGTCTTGACCGCTTTTGTTTTCTCACGTATTTTTAAAGATGAGATAATGTTTTTGAGAAATTATATTCTCAAATGGGTAACAAACGCAGATTTTACTGCCAGTCAAAAGGAAAGTTTAAATGAATGATCAGGAAGATACTAAACAAGTTCAGGATAGTGATTCAGGCAAGGAGGGCTGGTTTCATCTTGAAGTGCACCCATGGGTTTTCTTTGGCTCAGCAGCGGTGATAATCCTTTTTGTAGGAGTCACTATAATCTTTCAGCATTTCTTGGGAAACGTTTTTTCTGCAATGCAGAATTATATGTCAACGTATGCTGGTTGGTTCTTTATTGCGACAATGAATATTGTCCTGATATTTGTACTCATAATCCTTGTTAGTCGGTTTGGAGATATCCGCTTGGGAGGGCCTGACGCAGAACCGGAGTTTTCGACCGGGGCGTGGTTTGCAATGCTGTTTTCAGCCGGTATGGGTATTGGACTGCTTTTTTACAGTGTCGCGGAACCGATGTTTCATTTTGTTGCCAATCCTCTCACTAAGCCCGGAACAACTGAAGCGGCCAGAAAAGCTATGGATATAACTTTTCTTCACTGGGGGCTGCATCCTTGGGGCGTTTATACCATTGTAGGGCTGGCTCTAGCCTTTTTTTCATTTAATAAAGGCTTACCACTTTCTATCAGAACCGCGTTTTATCCTATTCTAGGTGAGCGTATTTATGGTGGAATAGGTAATGTTATCGATATAATGTCTACCGTGGCAACCTTGTTCGGCGTGGCTACTTCATTAGGATTGGGTGTTCAACAGGTTAATGCCGGGCTTAATCATTTATGGGGAATTGAGCAGAATATCACTGTCCAGATTATATTGATAACAGGTATTACTGCTGTAGCTACATGGAGTGTTGTCAAAGGGCTTGATGGTGGTATTCGTATACTGAGTGAGCTTAATATAACTCTTGCAGCAGGGTTGGCTTTATTTGTTCTTCTGCTTGGCCCGACACTTTTTATTTTCAACGCTGTTCTTGAAAATATTGGATACTATATCCAGTTTCTTCCTCAGCTTTCAACGTGGAACGAAACCTACGAGCACACACAGTGGCAGAATGGTTGGACTATATTTTATTGGGCATGGTGGATAGCATGGTCACCTTTTGTAGGAATGTTTATCGCTAGAGTTTCCTATGGGCGCACAATTCGTGAATTTATTTTAAGCGTTTTGCTTGTGCCTACCTTTATTACTTTCCTTTGGATAACCATTTTCGGAAATACTGCCCTTAACATCGAAATGTTTGGTAATGGCGGAATAGCTAAGGTTGTTCAGGATAATATCCCTATTTCTCTTTTCGTAATGTTGGAGAATTTCCCTCTGAGCGGAGTAACCTGTTTCCTCGGGGTCGTGGTCGTAATGACATTCTTTATTACTTCTTCGGACTCTGGGTCTATGGTCATAGACATTATTACTTCCGGTGGAGACCCTAATCCGCCTGTTTTATCCCGCCTTTTCTGGGCAATACTTGAGGGGGTAGTTGCTGCCGTTCTGCTTGCCGGCGGAGGACTAGTCGCTTTGCAGACAGCAACCATAACCACAGGATTGCCCTTTGCATTAATTCTACTCGGGTTGTGTTACTCGCTATATAAGGGACTAAAAGAATACACCGGACCACAAGAATTCAGTATGGATTTATCGAAGAAACCATCACAGTTCAGATTGAAAAATAAACCGTTATCCAAGGCTAAGACTTTTGGACGCCGCAGTCTCTGGTAATAGATATTTATTGGCAAAGACAGGAGGTATTATTTTGCGTGTATTTATTGTTGCCTTTCTTATTGTCCTTCTCACTGTCACGGCAGCGTTGGCTGAAAAAAAGCCCATAACAATAGTCCATGCTAATTGGTCTTCTTCCGTTGCAAGTGCAACTCTTGTTAAAGTTGTTTTGCAGGAGAGACTGGGACGTAAATGTGTGCTTGTTGAGACAGACGCAGAAAATATGTGGAAGATGGTTGCTGAAGGCAAGGCTGATGTTATGTTGTCAGCCTGGCTTCCAGACACCCAGAAAAAATATTATAAAGAATACGGGGTAAAAATTGATGACCTCGGTCCGAACTTAGAAGGAACTAAAATAGGGCTGGTCGTCCCTAAAATTACTGCGGGGCGGTTTACAGCCGGTACAGGGATACGAAATCGCCCGTATATTGATACTGAGTCAATTCCTGAATTAAAAAAACAGGCAGATAAATATAAGCACAGAATTATTGGAATTGATTCTGGATCAGGCTTAATGCACAAAACCAAAGAAGCAATCAGAAAATATGATCTAACTGATTCTTTTAGACTGATTTCAGGAAGCGAAGTTTCAATGGTGGCAGAATTAAGTCATGCTATCAGGCATCAGCGTTGGGTGGTTGTAACCTGCTGGCGTCCTCACTGGGTGTTTGCGCGCTGGAATCTTCATTTTCTTGATGATCCTGAAAATGTTTTTGGTAAATCCGGGTATATCAGTACAATGGCTCGAAAAGGCCTTAAAGATGATGAGCCTGATGTTTATAAGGTGTTGGATAAATTCAGTTGGACTCCTGAAGAAATGGGGCAGCTTATGCTGTGGATTCAAGAGGATGAAGGGCTTTTCCCTTATGAAAAGGCTTTAAGATGGATGCGTGCTCATCCTGAAGATGTGAATTCATGGCTTCAATAATATAGAAAATCGGAGAGATTAACTGATGTTTCAAGATATTTATTTAAGATATCGCAGTGGCTGTATGGGCCTGTATTTTATGGATGACCTAAACCAATTAGTATTTTTAGGAACAACTTTTGTTGTTCATCCTGATGGTTATCTACTTACAGCTGCGCATGCTATTGCTCCTGCCGTTACTATGCAGAAAGAACTTATGGTAGTCTCTGTTCCACCAGAAGAAGACTTTTTACCTATGATCAGCTCTTCTTTTCGTGCCGTACCGGTAAATATCGCTCAAATTGATAAAGAGCATGATATCGCTTTGCTTGAGTTTACTGATGATGTTGGCATAAATATGCCTGATCATATTATAGGAGTACCTGATGCCATTCCAACAGGTACTGGTGTGGCCTGTCTGGGCTTTCCTTTTGGCTTTCAGTGTATCTATAATCAGGTCTTACAGCAGGCTGTAGTTAGTGCCAAAATTCTTTCTGCTAATGGTACAAGATTATTTCTTTTCGATAGCAGGGTTCAGGACGGTTCGAGAGGTGCACCACTTATCAGCATGGAAGATCAGCGTGTTCTTGGTGTCGTTAGTGGGCGATTTGACAGCTTTGAAGCCTCACCAGTAGAAGAGAAAGACAGAGGCATGCCAACAAGTTTTTCCTACGCTGTATCAATTGAATACGCTGTTCCTCTTATGGAGGCTCAAGGACTTGAAGTCGTTTAGCTGTGTCTTTTTTGAGGTATAGTTCATGTCTCCTTAACATTTGAAAGGTGTTCTCAATCTACCTCAAATTTTACAAATTAGATTTTAAACTTAAAAATTTAATAATAATTAGCTAGATTTTATTTTTAGCCGTATAATAACATTCCGGTAATTTAATATTTGACTTGAATGTTATTATGCGGCTTATTTTTATTAGAAATATTAAGCGAATAGTTGCCTTTTTTTTTGAAATGTTACATTTTTATATAATGAAAACAGAGCTAACTATTCCTATTTTGAATAAGGAAATGGATACCCAGACGGTTTCCTTTAAGGACTTGGAGAAACTCACTCTAGGCCTGGCTGATCCATCCAATCGTATGACCGAAATTATCGGTGCTCTCATAAATGTTCATAAAAATAATGTTCATGATACAAGAGCGATAAGAGAAAAATTCAGCGAAATGAAGGTTGAAATTGCCAGAGTAAATGGTGATTTAAATCTTTTATGTTCGAATGTACCTTCAGATTGTTTATACGATGGTCGCAATGTTATCTGGCGTTCCATTGAACATGTTTCAGCAGTTATCCGTGATATAATTTTTTCTCCTCCCCGAACACCAAACAATGAGAAGTGTGACTCAGCTTATATTAAAAAGTTTGTTGAGCATTCAGGTGTAATGTACAGGGGAGAAAGGGATCTTGTAATGTTCACTTGGGGTGGACACAGGGTGCCTAGAGATGAATATGAGTTTGCAAAAGAGCTTGGATACTGGATGGCTCTTTTTATGCCGGATATGGAAAATATCACCGGCTGTGGTTTTGGTATCATGAAGGCTCCTTTTAAGGGTGCTCAAGTTGCTTATGCCAAGCAAAGTACTCCCGAAAGATTTGGATGCAGGGATTTTATAGGCTTTTCTGAGAAAAAGATTCTTGCGGCTGAAGCTCCAAATGAATTGGTAACCAAGCTGGTAACATTTCCGACTATTGAAGAACGGATGGAAGCTTTTATCAGGGCTTCACACAGGGGAAAAGTTCATCCAGGCGGTCCCGGAACAGCAGAAGAAATTTTTACAATGCTATCTTTGCTTTCAATGCCTGAAAACAAAGGTATTTCATATAATTTTGACTTGGTTGAAAGAGACGGTGGTGTCTACTTCAAAGAACTTGATGAGTATTTAAAAATCTGTTTTGGCAATGCGTTAGAAGGCTTCTACAACATTCATATTGGTTCCCCAAGTTCTTATGCACGCCATGTCACCGAGCAGACTAAATCATTGAATACAAGGTATCTATGGAACGATGATTTAGTATTTGGCAAAGAGATTCAGGAACCGTTTGATGTTTCTTTTGAGAGTATGGAAGGTTTGAATTTATCAAGGGATCAGGAACCTTATCTTTTGCTTACAAATCTTCGTCGCTTCTTTTCATCAATTGTACATTTATCTGTTAAGGACCCGGATATGCTTGACTCTTGGGGTTCTGACCGTCCTCTCATTCATGGAGACAAAGATATTGTTTCTGCTACAGATGCTTTTGCCAGAAAATTGGAAAAGCAGGGTAGAATACATCCAAATAGAAAGTACGCTACCTGCTATCGGATAAAGTAATCAGAGATAAGTCGAGTGGAGATAGCGTGTCTTGCTAAGAATCTCTTGCATTTTCTGCGCTTATTATTCTTAAAATTTCATACGAATAGTTACCAAAGAGGGCTTCATAAACGGGCAAAAGCTGTTTGTAGCCCTCTTTTTTATACAACTCCAAGGTTTCTTTAATGCATGTAATTTCTTGATTGCTTATGTCCAGAATGTCGTCAGCATTAAGTTTATTTTGCTCAACACATGTTTTTAAATGACTGTAAATAGTTTTTATTTTTAAATTTCTTTTTTGGGCAACATCTTCAACATTTAAATATTTTTCAAAAAGATTATAAGTTTCAAGAATTGTTGCTGTTAAATTTTGATTTTCCGGTGCAATATTTAAAGCTTTAGCTTTTGGTTCAGGAAGTTGTGGCAGATTTTCAGGACGACCGTATACTTTCTCGTGTTCTGCGAGCGTTTTGATAATTATGTCACCGTATCGAAATATTTTTTGATCACCCAAACCATTTATTCCGAAGAGCTGGCCTGTTGAAGATGGTCTGTAACAGGCCAGCTCCAAGAGTGTTTTATCTGCAAAAATTACATAAGCAGGTACTTTTTGTTCACTCGCAAGAGCACTTCTCAGCAACCTAAGGGAATCTAGCAGCTCACTGGCTTCTGGTGTTGTTAAAGACGGACAGTTTTCATCACCTATAGTAAAATTCTTTTTCTTTGTTTTTGAATTTTTAGTAAGGACTGGGTCTTTCCTGAATTCAACTTTCTTAATTTTTTTTAGTATTTGCCAGCTCTTACGATTAAGCTTCAGCGCTCCGTAACCTTCTATGTCTACATCTACCATGCTTTGTGAAATTAACTGGCGATGTATGGAAAGCCACTCATCTTTTGTGAACTCTGTTCCAATGCCGAACGTGCTGAGTTTATTGTGGTTGAGTTTTTTTATTCTATCGGTTTCTTTACCCAGTAAAATATCAATAAGATAATTGGTTCCAAACAGCTGATCAGTTCTATAGATATTTGAAAGTGCTTTTTGAGCTGCAATGGTTCCATCAAATTTTAAAGGAGGTGAAATACAAGTTGAACAATTACCACACGGTTTTGTTAATTCTTCTCCGAAATATGCGAGTAGCGGCTGTCTTAAACATCCGGGTGATTCACAATATGCAAGCATAGAGTTTAACTTTCTAAGCTCCAGAGCTTTACGGCTATCGCTGGCATTTCCTGAAAGTATCATTCGTTTTAAGAATGTAATATCTTGTAGACCTATCAATAAAAAAGCTTCTGCAGCCAGCCCATCTCTCCCGGCACGGCCTGTTTCCTGATAATATGCTTCAATACTTTTGGGTAAATCCATGTGGGCAACAAAGCGGACATCCGGTTTATCTATCCCCATTCCGAATGCAATTGTTGCAACCATTACTATTCCATCTTCAGACATAAAGCGTCTTTGATTTATTTTTCTGGTTTCAGGGGATAACCCGGCATGGTAGGGGAGAGCTTTGATTCCATTCTTATTCAGCCAGGTTGCAGTTTCTTCGACTTTTTTACGGCTCATTCTGTAAACTATGCCGCATTCTAGAAAATGTTCATTGTTAATAAACTGTAATAATTGTTTTTTAGCATCCTTTTTAGGGACAATCGTATATTTGATATTAGGTCTATCAAATCCGGTTGAAAATATGTCTTCAGTGGTAAAATTGAGGCGGCTCAGAATTTCATTTCTAGTAGGACCATCTGCTGTTGCAGTTAACGCCATACGTGGAATTTTAGGAAAAGTTTGAGCTAGAATTTCAAGACTTAAATAGTCTGGTCTGAAATCGTGTCCCCATTGAGCAACACAATGTGCTTCGTCTATAGCAATTAATCCAATTTTTAATTGAGTTAAAAATTCTATAAATCCAGAAGAAGTCAATCTTTCCGGAGAGATGTACAGCAGATCAATTTTATTAGTTTTGAGGCTGAATATTATTTCAGAAATTTTATCTTTCGGAACTGAAGAGTTTAAGTATTCAGCACTGACTCCCATTTCTTTAAGGGCAACGACCTGATCATGCATCAAAGCAATGAGCGGAGAGATGACTATGCCCACACCATCTCTAAGTATTGAAGGAATTTGGTAGCATAATGATTTACCACCTCCGGTGGGCATGAATACTACTGCATTATAACCATTCATCACTCTTGAAATTATATCTTCCTGAATTCCTCTGAAGCTTGTGTAGCCATAGACACTTTGCAGGATATCAATTGGGCTGGATTTTCTTTTAATCATTATTGACAGCTGATAGAAATATTGTGTTTTTTATTAATTTTATTAAATAGTTAATTGATGTGCTGAGATGAGTTTGTCGTGGGAAATTTAATGGAAGTTATATTTATATATTCTTTTACTCTATTTATTATTAATTCTAATAAATTATTTTATAAAATTGAATTGTATGCTATTTTCATAGTGCATAGTAAAGATGGAGTACCAAATTTTATTGCAAACTTAAATTATGTTTTTCGGGGAAGTCAGATTTAAGTTATCCAAATCCTCAGGGAGGATATGGTTGTGCAGAATAAAAAAGTTTTAGTCCCTTTTAATGGGAAGGAAAGTTCGTTCAGGGCTGTTGATTATGTTGGTGGGATTGCTAGAAATTGTTCCGGGTGTGAAGTTATCCTTCTTTATGTTGAGGCTGCCCCTGACGAATCCCTTTTGGGGATTGAAAATGGAATGTCTAATGCTTCATACTCATTAGATAAAGAACAAATTGGGCAGAAATTTGAAGAAGCCAAGCTGTCCCTTTTTCAGAGAGGGATACCTAAAGAATATGTTACTGCTAAAATTATATCTGCTGAATTAGCAGGCGATAATAATATTGAGAAATTTGAATGTGATTCATCTGTTGCTTCAGCTATATTGAAATATTACAAGAAGAATAATGTCGGAACAATTGTACTCTCAAGGGGTTGTAAGAGTATTTCAAATGACTTTGGTCTCGGTGTGGTATCCAGTTATATATTGAAATTAGCAGTTGATTGTACTGTGTGGATTGTCGGCTGAGGTTTTAAATTAAATTTTTATTGTTACGGATAGCGTTTTGGAAAAGAGCATTAATAAACAACGAATTCTTTTTGTTGATGATGAGCAGAATGTTTTGAGCTCATTACGGCGGATGTTACGTGGAAAACGTAATGAATGGGATATGCATTTTGTCCAAAGTGGTCGTGAAGCTCTTGAGATCCTTGCTTCCATGCGTTTTGATGTTTTGGTCAGTGATATCAAAATGCCGGAAATGAGTGGTGATATTCTTCTCGAAAAAACATGTGAACTTTATCCATCAATAATTCGTATAGCTTTATCAGGGCAGGTTAGTCTGGATGAAGTTGTCTCGGGAATAAAATCAGTACACCAGTATATCAGCAAGCCTTGCTCTGCCGAGGATTTAATTGAAAGAATTGAATCTACTTTGAGTATGAAGAATGTGGTAACAGATCCTGCATTGCAAAATCTTTTAAGCCAGATAGATGCTTTGCCGGTTCTTCCTGATCTGTATGTTGCCATTGAAAAAGAATTGGCTAAAGATTTTGCCTCTATAGATAGAATTTCAGAACTTGTTACACAGGATATAGCTTTAGTTGCTAAAATCTTAAAGCTTGTTAATTCTCCTTTTTTTGCTTTTTCAAGAAAAATTGAAAATATAAATCAGGCAATTACTCTTCTTGGAATTGAAACTTTTAAATCTTTGATCCTTTCAACTCATCTTTTTACTATTCATGATTCTTCAATGGTCCCAGGATTTTCACTGAAGTCATTGTGGGAACATAGTTTCAGGGTTTCTACTTTTGCTGCTTTGATTGCTCGGAGCGGTGATAACGATATTGAATTTATCGGGCGTTGCCGAATGGCCGGGCTGCTTCATGATGTCGGTAAACTGGTATTAGTAAGTAAGTGTAGTGAGCAGTATAATGATGTGTTGAAGCTGGTAAGAGAAGATGTTTTTTCAATACATGAGGCGGAAAGGCAGATTTTTGGTACGTCTCATTGTGAGGTTGGGTCTTACCTGCTTGGGTTGTGGGGACTTTCAAAAGATATAATTGAAGGTATATGGAGACATAACAAACCGGTAGTTGGTCAGGGGTTGATTGCTGATATTATCACAGCTGCGAATATGTTTGACCATAAGAGCTTTGTTTTTAATGAAAATTATGGAAACAAAGAATTCAGCTGTGATATGCCTGAATTTAAAAACATAATTGAAAAGCTTCCGGTGTGGGTTAGATTCATACAAAATAATTGGGATGATTTACTTGAGCATCCATGTTTCAGACAAGATTATTTTAATAAATTGTTAGACTGTGGTGGGTAATATGCACAAGGTTTTATTTGTTGATGATGAGGAAAATATCCTTTCTTCCCTGCGCAGACAGCTTAGAAAGGTTTTTGAAGTCCATACTGATAGCAGTCCTGAGAGTGCCCTCGAAAAGCTCAATAATGGAGAGAGGTTTGCTGTTGTCGTATCTGATTACCGCATGCCAGGAATGAATGGAGTTGATTTTCTTGGGCATGTCAGGAAAATATGTCCTGATAGTACCAGAGTTATGCTTACCGGTTATGCTGACCTTGATAATGCCATCAAAGCAGTTAACGATGGCAACGTTTTCCGGTTTCTCACAAAGCCTTGCCCTGAGGAAAAATTACTCGAAAATTTGAAAGAGGCTGTCAGACAATATGAGCTTGTTACTGCCAAAAAAATACTTCTGGAAAAAACACTAAAAGGCAGCATCGAACTCGTAACTGAAATAACCCAGCTTGTTCATCCCGATTTTGGAGCCAATGCTAATGTCGTTAAGCGTCAGACAACATATTTGGCCAAAAAAAAGCAGGTTAAGGATTTGTGGCGATATGAAATAGCAGCCATGCTCTGTCAGCTTGGATCAGTTATCCTGCCTGAAACTGTTCTTACAAAACGGATTAGCGGAGATTCCTTTAACCCGGAGGAGCTTCAACTGTATGAAATGCATCCTATGGTCGCTCAGGGATTAATTTCAAAATTGCCAAGACTGGAGAAAGTCGGTGCAATGGTTGAGTATCAAATGAAGGGGTTTGATGGGTCCGGTATTCCCCGTGATGGAGTAGAGGGAGAAAAGATTCCGCTCGGTGGAAGAATTTTAAAAATAGTTTTGGATTACAATAAATATCTTGCCAGAGAAGGTTCATCACAGGCTGCTTTTAAGCATCTTGAGGATAATTATGAAAAATATGATCCTGAGCTTATGTATTATTTTGAAGGTATGCTGGGAGTTGAAGCCAGATACGTCGTTAAGGAAGTAATGATAAGTGAACTATTGGCCGGTATGATCTTTTATGAAGATGTGGTCTCTGATCAGGGCGCTCTTTTGTTCCGCAAAAGTTTGGAAATAGATAAATCGAAAATTGATAGACTTAATATGTACGCCAAAAAAATCGGTATTAATGAACCACTCAAAGTACTTGTGCCCGGTTGATCCTTAAAGCTGAATTAATTTGATTGTATCTTTTTTTGATTGCTGCCTATTCTTTGTGTGTCTCATTGAAGGAGGAACACAATGTACAAGCGATTTGCTTTATGGATAGCAGCTGCTGCCATGATGCTGGTGCTATACAAGCTGCCACTTAAGAAAGGAGATTTTAATTCATTAGAATCGCTGGAAACTTATACGGTTAAAGTTAACGGAGTCAGCTTAGGATATAAAATTGCTGGCGAAGGCGATCATATCCTTTTGATAATGGGATATGGATACCCTATGAATTTCTGGGATTTTAATTTTATTAAGCTGCTGTCTAAAAATCACCGTGTAATAATTTTTGATAATCGTGGGATAGGAAGCTCCTCCTCTGATTCAAGGTCTTTCTCAATCGATTTGTTTGCGTCCGATGCTTATGTACTTATACGAGAGCTGGGGCTAAAAAAAGTTTCAGTTTTAGGATGGTCAATGGGAGCGGTTGTCGCTGGGAAGCTGGCTGCTGATTATCCTGAGTCAGTAAATAAACTGATATTGTATGCTGGTTTTATTGATCAGAGACCTGTTCTGGAATCTTTAGCTGAAATTAAGAGAATTCCTTCTGATGAGTTTGAACAGAAAGCTTTTCCTGTCAAATGGGTTGCAAATCATCCTATGGCTTTTGATTCTTTTACTATTTCAAAACCTGATTTTAGCTCCAAAGCTGTTTCACGTCAGCATAGTGCTTTAGCAGGGTGGAGTGGCGGTAAAGATCTTTTCAAACGAATAAAAACTCCGGCACTGGTGGTTTACGGTGAGGATGATTGGGTTGTGCCTGCAAAGCAAAGTCTTGAAATTGCTAATCTGATCTCAGGCTCATGGCGCGCAGGCTTTAAAGGGGCAGGGCATTGGCTTATGTTTCAAAATCCATATGGTCTTGTTGAAACCATTGATAATTTTCTTTCGGTTAATCAGGATTTACCCAATAAAAAAAAGAATTAATCCGCTGTTAGCCCATAAAGAGCTGCTCCATATGCTCCCATAACATCGGGGTGTTCCGGAATTAATATTTCTTCTTTTAAAGAATTTTCCAGCAGAGTCCTGACGCATGGATTGTGGGCGACTCCTCCTGCAAAGACTAAAGGGAATTCAAGGCCAACACGTTTCAGCATATTAATAGTTCTATTAACTATTGATGCATGCAGGCCCAGAGCGATGTTTTCAGCCGGTTTACCTTGAGCCAGAAGAGATACAGCTTCGCTTTCAGCAAATACAGTACACATATTACTTATGGGTAAAGCTTCAGTTCCGTTAAGGGCGTATGCTCCGAAATCTTCAATTGGGATTTGAAAAGCGGTAGCTAAGAATTCAAGAAATTTACCTGTCCCGGCAGCACATCTGTCATTCATCTCAAATTTTGAAACCTTGCCATTTGCTAAAAGAGAAATCGCTTTGGTATCCTGACCACCTATATCAAGTATTGTTTTTGCTTGTGGAAAAATTTTGGCTATTCCAAGCGCATAGGCTTTAATTTCAGTAATTGCGTGGATATTTTCTATAATTTTTGAATTTAGAATTAATTTACGACCATATCCCGTAGCCACTATTTTTTCGGGCTTTTCCGATTCAAATATTTTTTGGCACTGTTGCAGCGGTGTGAAGGTTGTAGCTGTTTTTATGGAATTAACGATGTTTCCTTCATCATCTACAACAAGATATTCAATTGAACGTGAGCCAATATCTATTCCTGCAACCATTATATTCTCGATTTTTATTTATTAATATCTGCCAGATTTTATTTCAGTATTTGTGCAAAAATACAGCTTTAGCTGTGAGTACGCAACGTTAAAAACACAGCATTTTTTTTGAGGTCTAAAAACAGTTACTGGATTGTGTTATCTGTTGAAAAAAATCCAGTAACGGTATGCTTTTCAATTAATTTCAGAAGCTCACTGATTTTGATTGGTTTGGCAATATAGTCTGTCATCCCTGCGTTGATAAATATTTGTTCATCTCCAGACATAGCGTATGCCGTTACAGCTATAATCGGGATTTTAGTATTGTTTTTTCCAGCTTTTCCTTCGCGTATAGCTTTTGTCGCTTCTATCCCGGTCATGACCGGCATCTGGATATCCATAAGAATTAAATCAAAGTTATATTCTTTTAATTTTTCGATGGATTGAAATCCATTATCAGCTGTTATTATGGCATACCCATATTTTTCAAGATTTTTCTTTATCGCCAGTTGATTTATTTTGTCGTCTTCAACAATCAATAAAGTTATATCTGTTGTATCAAAATTTATTAACTGGCTCTGATCTTTTTCATTGTTATTTGCCTGTTCAATGTAGAATGGTAAACTGATACTGACAGTTGTACCCAAGCCTTTTTCGCTGGTCATATCCAGCTTCCCATCCATAATTTTAACCAGCTTTTTTACTATTGCCAGTCCCAGCCCGGCTCCCTGAAATTTTTTTGCATTGCCTTCATCTCCCTGCGTGAAAGGCTCAAATAGTTTTTCTATGCTGTTTTGTTCTATTCCAATCCCGCTATCTTTAATTGTAAATATCAAGTTTATTCTTTTAGGATTCTTATTTTTTAAAGAATCAATATCCAATTCAACATACCCTGATTGAGTAAATTTAATTGAATTTCCAATTATATTACTTAAAATTTGATGTAGTCTATTCTCATCACCAATTACAATTGCTGGAACTGTACTTGATATATTTGTTTTAAAATCTATAGCAGCTTTGTATGCAGCAGGGTTAAATAGCTTCTTTAATGAATTTACCATAGCAAGCATGTCTATAGGAGTATTTCTTATTGCTAAGCTACCTGCTTCAATTTTTGATAAATCAAGAATATCTCCAACCAGATTAGTTAGTCTCATGCATGATTCTAAAGCATAATCGGTATATTCTTTTTGAGTTGCATCCAGTGTTGTGCTCATGGTTAACAGCTGTAGCATACCAATTACTCCATTTAATGGAGTTCGTAATTCATGACTCATGTTCGCCAGAAATTCATTCTTTGATTTGTTGGCGTTCTCTGCAGCTTTTTTTGCTTCTTTAAGTTCTACTTCTTTTTTCAGTCTCTCAGTTATATCATGGACTATTGAAATAATTTTTTCCTGATTTTTATGCCTATAAGTGCTTGTATAAACTTCTACATCTCGTATTTCTCCATTTGAGAGCTTATGTTTGGTTATAAGTCTGCTTATCTGGTTTTTGTGAACCTGTTCTAATAAATTTTTGGTATGTTGTGTAGGAAAGGCATTGATATCAAAAATATTCATTTTGAGCAGTTGTTCCTTAGGATATCCGTAAAAATCAATTGCCGCAGAATTTGAATCAATGAAGTTACCGTTTTTAGGATCCAATATATACATAACTGAATAATTGTGTTCGAAAAAAGCCCGATAATGTTCCTCTCTGTCTTTAACAACATCACTTATTGAACTTTGAGTTTCAGAATATTCTATGATCAGGCAAATAGTATTAATATCAATCCTAATTATTTTAAAATCAAAAAAACTGTTGTTCAAAGAATATCTTATTTTGTTTTTTACATCTTCATGAGCTAAAAATTGTTCGAGTATTGTATTGATTTCATATTGGGTTTCAATTCCAAGCTCTTTATCAAGAATATTAATAAAATTGTCAGCTTTGATGTTCTTATATTTAAGGGCAAAAGATGATTTATTTTCAAGCTGGTATATAAGAACTGCAGAATTGATATTATCTAAAATTTCAATGTTGAATTTGCTATTGCCGTCATACTGTTCAAAATGATTTCTAGGATGATTTATTTCTTTATTTTCTTGGGATATTGCCAGTATAAATGATTTATTTTCTTTTTTAAATTTATAGGCGTGGACTTTTGCCGGAATCGGGGTTCCGTCTTTTGCCAGATGTTCAATTTCGAATTGCGCAATATTGGAGTCTATAAATCTTTTTGAAAGAGGGGGGCGATCGGATAGAGTTTTAGGTGAGTCAATGACATCTACAGTCATTCCGATAAGTTCATCTCTTGTATAACCGAGACGTTGGCATGTGGCATCGTTAACATCCACTATGGGTCCACGGCTTCCATCATCAAGCACTTCAAAAATCAGTGCTGTATCGTTTAAGTTGTGGAATATGAATTGGAACAGCTCCCAATTAATATCCAGACTGCCTATGAGAGTTCTGATTTTTTCAGACATTAATAAGTAATCCTCATTCATCTATTTAATGAAATTACTTATTATATTATCATAGTTATATATTAATTAACAACCCTTGTGGTCGGCTAATGCCAGCTTTTCTGTATAATTGCATTTTTGACTAAAGCTGCAAATATTTTTTGTTGCTGTACTGATTGCGGCAGATATTCAGGATGCCACTGCACTCCGATAAGGAAAGAATTGCAGGTGGATTCAACACCTTGAATTATACCATTTTGATCTGTTGCTGAAACCTTGAGGTCCTGACCAAGAGAATTTATTGCCTGATCGTGAAGGGAGTTTACATAGCATGTAGAAGTTCCCAATATGTTATTGAGTTTGCTGCCAGCTGTAAGTGAAACCAGTTTGCGGGGAAGAATTGTTTTTATCTGAGGCGTTTCAGAATAGAATTGTCTGGTTTCCTGATGGAGTGTCCCTCCAAGGCATATATTCAGCATTTGAGCTCCGCGGCAAATTCCTAAAACTGGAATTTTTTGTCTGACAGCGTGCTGGCAAATACGTTTTTCCAGCTCATCTCTTTTTGTATCAGAACCTGCTTTTGAGGTTTTAATACTGAATATCATTCTAAGTAATAACATTAGAATAGCAATTATCCTGTTTTTTACTGTGTGGCCCTCTATTTCTTTATTTATTTTATTAAATTCCTCCCCGTAATTTGCAGGATCAATATCTGTTCCTCCTCCAATAATAACTCCTTCAATTTTATTGATATCAATATTTGAATTTTTTGAAGGTGTAATTCGTATGCTTTTTCCTCCTGCCCTGAATATAGCTATTTTAGTCATAATCCATGGGAAAAACCCACCACGATCTGGACCGGTTATACATATCAGAGGACGTTCGGACATTGTGAGTTATTAGCTCCTAAAATTATCAGAGAGAAAGTTATCGACAGTTTCAATCCATACTTTTAAGGGGTTGTCCGAAAAAGTTATTCGGCTCAATTGCCATTTCTTAATCAGTTCCATTCTTAAATTGTCATCTGAAGCCAGCATCTCTACAAACCACCAGCGGTTCCATTCATCAGCTATTTTCCAGTCACTGTCTCCTATTTTGCAGTTTGGGAGTCTGTAATGGAAAGCCGGGCGGGAGTGGACCAGATTTTTTTCAACTGGATTTAATTTTTCAAATACTAAATCCTTATCTATTTCGCAAAGGACAGGAAGAAAATCTAAAGCCCGGTTTCTGGTTGGATTGTATTGCATATAATCTGCTATAAGTTGTTCATTTTCTGGAGTGTAGTCTGAATTTAAAGTTATATCACAGTAATCCTGAGGGAACGGGTCGATAAAATTAGTTAAATATCTTCTTGTAGGATCAATATCTGATTTTTCAATAAGCCATTCTTCAATAAGAAGAAAAGCCTGAATATAGCTTATCATTGTCTTAGATGTCAGGTCCGGTGTGGATGGATTAATATGCAGTCCATAAGCATTCAATATTGAATCCTGAGTCCCCTGAACATTTAATTCTGTTAAAAGCGCAACTATTTCATCAAGTTTTATAAAATCTTCAAAGAGTAAAGGATCAGTGACTATTTCACATGGGACTATAAAACTACTTAGTTTATCTATCCCGCCTTCTATCTCTTTTAATATGGAACTGTGGTTGATTTCAGGATTAATTTTTTCAAAAAAAGTCCTATGTTTTGCTGATAGCAATATATCAGCATCACGTTCTATTTTAATATTACCGATAGAACTTTTCTCAAGAATCATTTTAAACGGGCTTATTTCATTTATTTCGCCACCCATTTTCTTTTGCAAGGCCTTGGCCGTGTCTCTGGCAGAAATATTACCAAACTCTATTTCGAATCCTGCTCTACGTGGCTCATTTGAAGAATTTAAGAAATCAGCAGGTTTTAAGAATCTGTTCATTTTGTCCCTCAATGGTTCTATTTATATTTTCAATTCATAGGCACTGTACTTTGTAAAAGTGCTCATGGTCAAATCATTGTCGTTATAATTGTATATCTTATGCTTTAATCGTTTTAATTAATTTTATCAGAAACTGAAATAAATAGGGATTATGGCGCGAGCACCATAATCCCTATTTTGACCATTAGCCTGAGAGCGAAATATTTTTACATTTTTGAGCGGATCGAAGCTATTTTGGCTCCGATGTTATCTGCCTCAACTATTTCAGTGACTAGGGCTACACATTTCACACCGCGACTGGTAACTTCTTTAATATTGTGTTCTTTGATGCCACCTATTGCAACAAAAGGAATGCTGATATTTTGTGCTACATATTCCAGATAGTCAAAGCCAACAGGATCGCAGACATCTTCTTTAGTCATCGTTTTAAATATGGGGCCTACGCCGATATAGTCGGCTCCAAGTTTAACGGCCTCCCGCGCCTGCTCGGGATTATGAGTTGAAAGGCCTATAGCCATTTTATCCCCAATAAGTTTTCTGACAACTTCAATGGGAAAATCTTCCTGACCTATATGTATGCCATCAGCTTCGACCATCATGGCAAGATCAATATCATCATTAATTATAAATGCGGCTCCGGCTTCTCTGGTCATTTTGCGGATTTCGCAGCACTCTTTGTATTTTTGACCACTTTTTATTTCTTTTTCACGGTACTGAATAAGTTTTATATTATTATCCAGCATTTCCTTTACTACTTCAATATTTGATCTGCCTTTGGAAAATTTTTGTGCTGTCAGACAATATATATCTGTATCCAGAATATTTTCTCTTGTTATTTTTCTTGTGCTCATTTTTTCTCTCCTTCAGAAAATTTATCAAGCCAGAAATCTAAAACCGCATCAGCCTGTTTTGCCGCAGCAATAGTAACTCTGGGTGATTGCGGTGGAATTTCAGCAGAGCATTCTGTTTTCATATCACCAATCATAATCAGATTTCGGCCAATTTTTTTTGTAATTAAATCGTTTGTATTTCCAATACCGCCAATACCTGAAGCTGTCACTACCAGCTTATCTGTTGGTAGAAATGTTTCGACAAAATATTTTTTCAATAAAGCTTCATCAAGAGCTTCAATCACCGTGGAGCAAGTTGAAAAAAAATCTTTTAAATTAGTTTTCGTTATTTTTTTTATATGTAGATCAAGCTCTAAATCTGGATTGATAGCCAGTAGATTTTTTGCAAGGGCTTCAACCTTGTATTCTCCAAGTTGTGAAATAAAAAAATTCTGCCTATTGAGGTTAGATTCCTCAATGCAATCAAAGTCTACTATTGTCAGTCGCTTAAAGCCACTTCTGACTAGGTTTACAGCGCAATTTGAGCCGAGGCCCCCGGCCCCGGCTATCCCTATTTTTATCTTTTGCAGGAATTTGAGGCGATTTTCACCTATGTAAGCGGCTATGCCTCTTTCAGTCCTGTTCATTATTCCCTCTACAATGTTCCAAAAATTGGTTCCCAATCTTTAAATACGGGCTGATACCCCTGACTGGAAATGGCTTCGCACATTTCTGTTAAGCTGCGGGTATCACTGATATCAAATTGAGCTGATTTATCAGAATCATCTTCTGCTTTGGCATGGCCGCCGACTTCTGTAGAAACTCCTGCGGACATTTTTGTCACACCGAGGTGCATGATATTGTTTCTGAATTCAGCTTTTTCTCTCGTTGAAATAGTTATACCTGCACGAGGCATGAAAATTCGCAAAGCTAAAAGGTTTTGAACCATCTCAGTGTCACTGACAACACATGTCTGTTCAAAGTGTCCTACATGTGTCCGCATACGGGGTAATGATACAGCTATATCAACTCCAGGATATTTGCTTTGTAAATAGTGGGCGTGCAGTCCTGTTTTAAAAGCATCATGCCGCCATTCATCAAGCCCGAGCAAAGCGCCGATATTTACAACTCTCATTCCGGCTTTACAACTTCGTTCCGGAGCATCAAGTCTGAAACGATAATCATGTTTCGGTCCTGAAGGGTGAAGAACAGGGTAGAGCTTTTCGTTGTAGGTTTCCTGAAACATGGTCATCCCGTCAACCCCGGATTCAGCCAGAGAAGCATATTCCTGCTCCGTCATTGCGTATATTTCTATGCTGACAGAGGGGAAGTATTTATTAAGGATTTCAACGCATGCTTTGATATATTCCGGAGATGATTTTGCTCTGGCATCACCGGTTAAAATCAGGATATTCTTCATTCCGGTAGATGCTATAACCTTTGCCTCTGATTCAACCTGTTCATAGCTCAGCTGACTGCGGTAAATTTTGTTTTTAGTGTTAAAACCACAATAAACACAACGGTTTGTACAGTAATTTGCCAGATAAAGTGGCGTAAAAAGTGTTATAGTTCTGCCAAAGTGCTGTAATGTTAATTTATGCGCCTTTTGGGCCATGTCTTCGATAAAAGGAACCGCTGCAGGACTTAGGAGTGTTAAAAAACCTTCCGGACTGATTTGTTCCTGTGCAAGAGTGTGTTTAACATCCGTTTCAGTTTTAGAGGCCAGCTGTTCCTTTAAACATTCTTCATCATACTGGGCACAAATGTTATAAAAGCTCATTTTTACTGTCCTTCTGTAAGAAATCCGGTCAGTGGTGAGGATGCCTGCGCCAGATTGCTTTTTGCTCCAGGACCTGACAAATATGCTTCACGTCCGGCTTTAACAGCATTTGAAAATGCTTTTGCCATCTTAACAGGGTCATTGGCAGTGGCAATGGCCGTATTAACTAGACACGCATCAGCTCCCATTTCCATGGCTTCACAAGCTTCACTTGGTCTTCCGATTCCAGCGTCGACAATAATTGGCAGTTTAATTTCTTCAATTAGAATGCGAGTCATTTCACGGGTTTTTAATCCTCTGTTTGTCCCTATAGGAGATCCCAGAGGCATTACAGCAGCAGCTCCTGCGTCAACCAGTGCTCGAGCTATATAAAGGTCAGCATTCACATACGGCAGGACAGTAAAGCCCTCTTTGGCTAATATCTCAGTGGCTTTAATAGTTTCATACCCGTCAGGAAGCAGGTATTTGTTGTCAGAGATAACCTCAATTTTTATCCAGTCACCGCATCCGGCAGCCTTTGCCAGTCTTGCTATGCGTACAGCTTCTTCAGCTGTTCTGGCTCCGGATGTATTGGGAAGGAGTTGCATGTTTTTGGGGATGAAATCCATCACATTTTCAGTGGTCGCGTTAAAGTCAACACGTCTCATGGCAACAGTTATTATCTGCGACTCAGAAGAATCACACACAGCTGGGATAATGGAGTCGTCAGCATATTTACCGGTTCCGATAAGAAGACGGCTTTTAAATTTAACTTTGCCAATTTCTAATACATCATCAATCATAATCAACCTCCGCCTACAAAACGGAGAACTTCAAGGTTGTCTCCGTCTTTTAATAAAGTTATGGCGAAGTTTTCTTTTGGGAGGATTTCGTAGTTTAATTCAATTACCACTGTGTCTTCTTTGATATTTTTTCTGACAAGCATGTCCTTAACCGATATGGAGTCAGACATATCAATTTTTTCACCATTAACAGTAATAATCATATTGTTTGTCCTCCAAAAAAAAAGCTCGCCACATAGGGCGAGCAAATATAGATACTAGGTATAATCCATACAGCTTCCCTACGGCAGTATTACCCGCATCAGGTTCGAAGGGTCGGCACATTGCCGTCTCAGCCTAAAAGGCGCCCCTAGCTTGATTAAAACTTTAGTGAATCAGCTTATCTTTGTAAAGTGTCATGTTTGAAATAAGTTTATTAGTTGGGGTGATATGGATATTTAATTAGTTCTTATTAATTATTTAAATATGTTATATTAAAGAATAGTTTTATATGTGTTATAAATATTTTTGAAATTGTGTGATTTGTATGAATCGCTTAACTATATAATTTAATATTTCTTTTTAAGAATCAAATATCCTTTATGGAGCTTTATACTATGCAGAAGGTTTTAACTTTGTTGCAGTTTCAGCAATTGGTTAAAAAAATGATGAACCATGAACCTCTTGTCGAAATTTCAGAGTCATGTTTTCAAATGGAAGATGAAAAACAGGGATTAGAAAAAATTGCTTCAGTCCGGGGTTTTTCAAGATATAGCAGGCCCGGATATGAGATAACTTTTGATTGGGAAGCAAAAGGTAATCTTGATGGTTATCTCATAGATATGTTCGATTTTACTATAGAAGTTTGTGCAAAGGGTGAATTTACGCCTGTTTTTAAAGGCGCAACAGTACTTGATGATTATAAAGAACCTTTTGAAGGATATGAAATAGCACAAAAGATTTTGGAAATGGTTGAAAAAGATGAGTGGGTAAAGTGGATTAAGCCTATACTTCCAGAACCTAGGATGCTGATTTAAACAAAATATTATTAATTTACGCATGAAAACCCAAGTCCAGCTAATACTCAGGCCGGACTTGGGTTTGAAAGATTACTTATTCAGCATTCAATGTCTTTATCTGCTGTATTGAATTTTCCATCATTTCAATACCGCTTTTCATCATTTTTAGCCCCTTATCACTGCCGTTCTGGGCAACACTCATTCCTCTCATCATAGCCATCATACCTGTATTGGCTGATTTCATCACTTTCTGGCATGATTCAGCGTGTGCTGTTTTTTGGGAAGCACTTTCAACCATCTGCATGCCTTTGTGCATAGGCATCATTTCTTTTTTCATAATCTCCATTCCCTGTGCACGTGTTGCAGGGTCTGCCATGAGCTGTGCTCCATGTTTCATTTTCATGAGTCCCTGTTCCATAGCTGCAATGCCTTCTGACATTGTTCCGGAATTTTCAGAGTGCATATTCTGCATCGAGCCCATTCCATTTTCACCATGGTTCATTTCCATAGCAAATCCTGTAATTGAAAATGACAATATAAGTGCTGCAGCGGTGGCAAATGTGATTAATTTTTTCATGTTGTTCTCCTGTGTTAATTGTTTAATCTTTTAACTATCATAATAGTCAGGTCATCTTCCTGACTGTCAGATCCTGTGAAGTCTTTAACCGCTTCAAAGATACTCTCAGCTATTTCATTGGCGGAAGACGTCTGGTTGGTTGATATTACTTTTTTTAATCTGTCTTTTCCGAAAAAAACTCCTTCAGAATTAATTGCTTCCCATATTCCATCTGTTCCTAAAATTAAAATCTGCCCCGGTTTTAGATAATAGTCTTCATTTTCTATGAAAACGGAATCATCCATTAAGCCTAAAGCAATTCCCTCACCGTTAAGTTCTGTAAATTTTTCTGATTCAGTATCGTAAATTATTGCTGGATCATGTCCTGCTCTTATCCAGCTGAGTTTTCCTGACAACGGGTTCATTTCAACAGCAAGCATTGTCATGAATTGTCCTGTTTTGTATGTATCTGCGGCAATCAGTTTATTAATGTCTGTTAAGACTTCTCCAAGATTGCCACTGTTCAAATTTCTTGCATGCAGGTAACCTCTTATGGAACCCATTAGAATTGCTGCCGGAACTCCATGTCCACTGACATCTCCTATAATAAATCGCATGCAGTTTTTATCATTACCTGAAACCAGATAATCGAAATAGTCACCGCCTATGGCATCACAGTATTTACTGTTACCGTAGATATCGAAAGAGCGGAATTCAGGAGAATCTTTAGGTAACAGATTTTCTTGAACCTCTTTTGCCACTTCAAGTGCGCTTTTGATTTCAATATGCTCCCGTAGAGCAGGGACCATCTTATTAAAATCTTCAGCAAGTTCTCCGATTTCGTCATTATTATGAATATTTACTCTGGTAGAGAAGTCTCCGGAAGCAATACGTTTAACCCCTCTTACAAGAATCAAAATATTGGATGTAAATTTTTGTGAAAGGGAAAAAGCCAGTATAAAAATTACAGCGGTTACAACTGATAATATAAGTATAAGATTTGAGGACTGTTTCTTTATTGTATTTTTGATAAATGTTTTGGCCATTTCAGCCGGAGCAATAACATCTTTATGCGGCAGTATAAGCAGTAATGAAACTCCTCTCTGAGCTGTCTTGGAGAAGGCCCATATACTTTCCTGTCCTTTATAAGGCATGTTTAAAATGCCGGATTTGTTATTTTCAAGGGCGCTTAAATATTTTTCAATATCCTTCTGGGCGACAGTCTTTTGAAATGACTCTTCAGTAGGAGGCTGCCACATGTGCATCATTTCAGCTTCTTTTTCTGTGGGGGAAGAAGTCTGCTCAGCTATGATCTTTATGGTTTTATTTCCGTTTTCGGTCGTTTTTATTTCAGTTAAAAGTGAGCTGATATTATCTGAAAAGGCCTTAAGATGATTGTAACCATGTAATAATATGTCCAGAGGGACATCTATGGAAACTGATCCCAGATATTTGTTGCTTGAAGAGATTATATTTAATGAAGCGGTAAGTACTGTTCTACCTGTTATTGGGTCAGTATATGGCAAAGACCATTGTGCTATGGGTGCTTTATCGAATCCGATTTTATTTGAAGCATGCCGGATGCTGTCTGAGGTCATCATGCCCATATGATTTTTATGCATCCCTGACATGTGATTTATTTGAAAATTATGATTTTTCTTAGGGTAGCTTAAACTTTCACCCGTGAATAAGTTAACCTTGATCCATAACACCAGTTCAGGATTTCTGATTTCAATCGTTTTAAAAAGTGGAATAATTTTATTTTCAGAGTTAATCGGAACAATTAAATTGTCGCTCCATTTTTTTTCAGTGTCATAATTTAACGAGTTGAAATCAAATATATTTTTACCAAGGATACCAAATTTTTTTATATTAAGAAATTTTTGGGATAAAATTTTAGCTTCATCTTTTTTCATTGAGTTTGCAGTTAATATCTGCGGAATCTGGTATTTTTCTCCTGATTCAATCCATTTCGCGAGCTCCAGTGACAACTGCTGTAAATTGAACTCAATAATCCTGCCCTGTTTTGAGAGAATTCTGGCGTGATCTTCAACAAGTCTTTTTAATTCTGAACTGCTTTTTTTTACCATCTCATTTTTCATCTCACTTCCTATCTCATTGGATAACAAGTGTAATGAATCAACTATGCCAGTTTGTATAACGGCTAGCGGTATTATAGAGACAGAAAGAAGTATTATTAAAAGTTTTGATCTTATCTTCATAATATAAAATTTAGGGCTACAGGGTAGAATAAAATATGTAGCTTCAACTATACATCAATTTCTAAATATTCCCACATTCTTCAGTTTTATTTACATGATGTGTTCCAATAAAATTTTATTATTATATTTTAGCATGTTAAATAAAATTAATTAAGGTGACTAAGTAAAATTGATCTTATAAGTGCAAATATTTTCACAACTTTTTATTGTATACTAAAATAGTATGATAAAATGCGAGATTAAGCAATTTATCTTGTGCAAAGCTGTTTTTAAACGCGTATATTTGCACTGATTGGTGAAAATACATGCACTTTTGATTCTAAATTTTACAAATTTTAAAAAAAAGGTATTGTTGATATGAAAAATAATTATTGTAAATTCTATACCAATTTAGAATGGAATAATGTTTGCTTGTAATTTTAAAAAAGTTTTGATTTCGAATCAGGAGATTATAATGAGCAGGAGCTATAAGCATAAATTTATATATTGTTTTTTGATTGCCTCCTTAGCATTGGTTTATTCACCTAATTGTATCTATGCGGACGATTCTGGTTCAAGTTCATTGAATGGCGAGGCTGTGAGTGGTGATACTGATAGTCTCAAATCATTGCGTAATTATCTGGTTGAAGCAGCCCGAAGTAATGATCAGCTGTATTCTGCCTTTTATGCATGGAAATCTGCTCTGCAAAGGGAAGGCAGTGTATCAAGTCTACCTGATCCAAGGTTTAATTTTGGATGGTTTATCCAGCCTGTTGAAACAAGAACAGGACCACAGGAATTTAAATATGGCTTGAGTCAGACTCTTCCATGGTTTGGGAAATTAGGACTAAGAGGAGAAAAGGCTCTCAAAAGTGCTGATATTCAGAAGGCAAAATTTGATGATTTAAAACTGAAGATTTTTTATAAAGTTAAAACAGCATATTATGATTATGCTTATTTGGCTCAAGCCATAAAAGTAACCAAAGAATATATCGCCCTGATGGAATACCTGGAGAATGTGGCCAGAGCGAGATATTCCGCAGGAACCGGTGGTTACGATGGTGTTATAAAAACTCAGGTTGAACTTGGAAAATTACAGAACAGGCTCGATTCATTAAACGCATATAAAGAACCTACCATCGCAAAATTATTATCAGTCATAAACAGTCCTGCAGACCGTAAGCTGCCGATGCCCGAAAATATTCCTGTAATGGTCATAAAGCCGAAACTGGACGAGCTAAAATCAATTTTCAAATCCGGTAATCCCCGTTTAAAAGCTCTCGATCATAAAATCGACATGGAAAAGATAGGGGTCCAGTTGGCAGAAAAGGATTATTTTCCTGATTTTACGTTTGGTCTTGATTACATCCAGACTGGTAAATCCAGATCGCCCAATGTGACTAACTCAAAACGCGATCCTATTGTTGCCGGTATGTCCGTAAACCTGCCCATCTGGTTTGATAAACAGGAAGCTCAACTTTCAGAAGCTAAAAACAGTGTCCGGGCTGCAAAGCGTGCTCGTTCCGGTCTTGAAAGAGATCTTGAGGCCGATTTGGAGCTTGAAGTTTACCGGTATCAGGATGCCATTAGAAAAGTTAATTTATATCATGACACGTTAACACCAAAAGCAGAGCAATCTCTAGGAGTCACCATTGAAGCTTTCCAGTCCGGATCTGCAACTTCAAGTGATCTTATTGATGCTGAAAGAACTCTTATTGAATTCAATCTTTCATATTACCGGGCGTTAGCGGAACAAGCAAAAAAAGTTGCTGCTATTGAATATCTGGTTGGTAGAGAAATTCCATGCTCTGTTCATGGACAGATGCTTCCGTCAGTTTATCCGCGTGATCCAGATAAGCAGTAAAATATAGGGGAAAGAGATGTCATCCAAATCAAAAAAAACATTCTTGTCATTAATTGCAGTAGGCATTTTGATTGCTTTTGCTGCGGGATATTTTAGTTCAGGTCTTTTTGAAGAAGCTGAAAGTAAGCCTTCTGAACATGTAGAGCATGTTGCTTCAAATGAAAATTCATCAAAAACAGACATCGTCTGGACATGCTCAATGCATCCTCAAATTCAACTTCCAAATCCCGGAAAATGTCCCATATGTTTTATGGATCTCATCCCTCTTGAAAAGGGTGGAGCCTCAGGTGATGAAGTTTTGGGACTGAGGCAGATAAGTTTAACTCCAAGATCTAGAAAGCTTGCCGGTATAGTTACAGATAAAGTTAAAAGAATGGCCGTTAGTGTCCAGACAAGAATGCTTGGCAAAGTTGATTATGATGAAACCCGTATGGGTATAATTACGGCTTGGACTGGCGGGCGTATTGATAAACTTTACATAGATTACACTGGTAGCCCTGTTCGAAAAGGGCAGGCAATGGCTTCCATATACAGCCCTGAGCTGATGACTGCTCAGGCTGAGTTGATTCAGTCGGTGAAAGCTATCAAGGCTCTTGAAGGAAGTTCTTTAAAAGTTGTCAAATCTACAGCTAAAAGAACTGAAAGAGCAGCCAGAGAAAAGTTAAAATTACTAGGATTATCTGCAAGGCAGATAAATGCCATTATTCAAAGAGGGGAGGCTGCGGACCATGTAACTCTTTACTCCCCATTAAGCGGAATTGTTATTCAGAAAGATGTTGATGAAGGAATGTATGTAAAAACAGGTACACCTGTTTATAAAATTGCGGATTTGAGAAAAGTCTGGGTTATTCTTGAGGTGTATGAATCGGATCTTCCATGGATCAAGATGGGAATGAACGTAAAATTTACAACTGAAGCTTTCCCCGGAGAAAGATTTGAAGGCAAGGTTTCTTATATTGATCCGATGGTCAATGAAAAGACGAGAACAATAAGAGTTAGATTGGATGTTACGAACAAGGACAGTAAACTTAAGCCCGGTATGTTTGTTAAAGCTGTCAACGTAACGGATAAAAAAAAAGAAACAAATTTAGTTATTCCTGCTTCCGCGCCTCTTGTAACAGGGCGCAGGGCAGTTGTTTACGTTGCTGTTCCGGGCAAAGAAGGCGTTTACGAAGGGCGTGAGATAGTCTTGGGACCTAAAGCCGGAGATTATTATGTCGTTAAATACGGTCTTTCTGAAGGTGAAGAGGTTGTTACAAAAGGCAACTTCAATATTGACAGTGCCGTCCAGATTATAGCCAAGCCCAGTATGATGAATACTGAAACTGGAATTGAGCCTTTGGATACAGGTAAAGAGCATGCAGGACATTCTGTTTCAGCAGAATCAACTCTTCCTCCGTTTTTCATCTCAAAAATTGTTCTTCTTAAAAAAAGTTATGAGGATTTAGTTGCAACAGCAAAATCCGGGGATATTGACGCTTCAAAGAAGGCTTTTTCGAACTTTTTTGATCAGGTTCAAAATATAGACGGAGCCGGACTCAAGGGAGATTCATCGCTGGCATGGAAAGAGCTTTCCATGCTTTTGTCAAACGATGCTGTTATAGGCCGTTCCGTTAAAGATTCTCACAGACTTGAGCTGGCCCTTTCAGAAACAACAGAGCATTTCAAAGCTCTTGATAAGGTCTTTTCTATTTCATTACTTGCTGAAAAAAATAATCAAAACAGGATAGATGTTCCTGAATCGTTTAGGGTCACTCTGAGCGATGTTTATGATGCTTATGAGTTGTTTGTAGGTGCGCTTGCCGCAGATAATCTTAGTCAGGCTCAGGCTGAAATTGCGAATATGGCTGAGAAACTTAATAAAATAGACAGTGGCGTTCTTAGTACAAAAGCAAATGAAATCTGGATGAAGTCGCTCGAACAGATCAATTCTGGAATTGAGAAAGTTCGAACATCTGATTCTATCGTTGGAGCGCGTTCAGGACTTGAACCGATTTCTTATGGCATGATTGACGCTGTTTCGCAGCTGGGAATTAAAGCTGATCATCCTGTTTATGAAATATTCTGCCCCATGGCTTTTGATTTTAAGGGAGCTAAATGGCTCCAGAATGATCAAAAAATTCGTAATCCGTATTTTGGAAAAGCCATGCAGGAGTGCGGTGAAGTACAAAGGCAGCTGAAGGACGATAAATAGGCAGGTTAATTATGAGTACTAAGAAAATGCATGAAAACGATAATGCAAATTCAGACACAGGTCGTCCCGTAGCCCGCACGTTAGTTGAAAAAGTAATTCTTTTTTGTTTGGAACAAAAGCTGGTAGTGGCGGTTTTACTATTACTGGTTATCGGAGGAGGGCTCTATACAGCGCCTTTTGACTGGCATTTAAATGGAGTGGAGAGGTCACCTGTTCCTGTAGATGCAATTCCCGACATTGGAGAAAATCAGCAGATAATTTTTACTAAATGGATGGGTAGATCTCCTCAGGACGTAGAAGATCAGATAACCTATCCTTTGACCGTTGCTTTGCTTGGAGTTCCCGGAGTTAAAACCGTTCGTAGTTACTCCATGTTCGGGTTTTCAACTATTTATGTTATTTTTAATGAAGATGTTGATTTTTATTGGTCCAGATCCCGGTTGCTTGAAAAATTAAACAGTCTTCCTGCAGGAACATTGCCGACGGAAGTTAAACCTTCGCTAGGTCCTGATGCTACAGCTTTGGGACAGGTTTACTGGTATACTATTGAAGGTAGAGATCCTGATGGTAATCCAACCGGTGGGTGGGATCTTGATGAATTGCGATCTGTTCAGGACTGGTATGTTCGATATGCTCTCCTTTCCGCCGAAGGTGTTAGTGAGGTTGCGTCTGTTGGTGGTTTTGTAAAGGAATACCAGATAGATGTTGATCCTGATGCCATGCGTGCTGCCCATGTGACCCTGAATGATATTTATAAAGCTGTAAAAAATTCTAATTTAGATGTAGGCGCGCGCACAATTGAAATCAACAACGCAGAATATGTCATTCGCGGTGTTGGTTTCATAAAAAAAATGTCTGATATTGAAGAATCAGTAGTCAAAGTTGTTAATAATATTCCTATTTATGTGAAAGATGTTGCCAGAGTTACCAAAGGTCCTGCTCTGCGCAGAGGTGCTCTTGATAAGGGTGGAGCAGAAGTCGTTGGCGGCGTTGCTGTTGTCCGTTATGGAGAAAATCCTTTAAAAGTCATCAAGAATATTAAAGAAAAAATTAAAGATATCAGTCCAGGACTACCCTCTAAAATTTTACCGGATGGAACAGAAAGTAAACTTTCAATTGTTCCTTTTTATGACCGTTCAGGATTGATCAACGAAACCCTTGGAACTCTTAATACAGCTTTAATTCAGGAAATATTGATAACGATCATTGTTGTGCTGATTGCAGTAGTGCATTTACGCAGTTCTTTGGTCATTTCGTCTTTGCTGCCATTTGCTGTTTTGATGTGTTTTATGGCTATGCGTACTTTTGGAGTGGACGCCAACATTGTTGCTTTATCCGGTATAGCCATTGCGATTGGAACTATGGTTGATATGGGGATTATCATTTGTGAAAACATTCTTAAAAAAATGGAGCAAATGCCTCGGTCAGTCAGTAAATTGGTATGTGTATATGAAGGAACCGTTGAAGTCGGTAGTGCCGTAATGACTGCCGTTGCCACGACGATAGTCAGTTTTCTGCCTGTTTTTGCTATGGACGGTGCGGAAGGTAAGCTCTTTAAACCACTTGCATATACGAAAACTTTTGCTCTGTTGTCCTCGATAGTTGTTGCCCTGACAATTCTACCACCTCTGGCTCAGATAGTTTTTACAAGAATTAAGAAGCAGGGAACCAAAAAGAAGGTTTTAGTTAAAACAGCAAGTTATATGTTTTCAGGTGTAGCTTTATCAGTTTTGGTGAAGTGGTGGATTGGGCTGTTTTTCATATATCTGGCATTTAAAAGTATTTTATCTCTATTCGTTAACAATAACATTCTTAATAAACTGGAGTTGTTTGAAAACTGGATCGTTGTGGCTATGGTCGCCTGGGTCCTTACTAATTCGTGGCTGCCTTTGGGACCAGAAAAGGGAATGTTAAATAATTACCTCTTCGTAGTGGTAATTATTGGTGGCTTGATGATGTTTTTTGAAATGTTTCGTAGGGGTTATCCAACAATGTTACGTTGGTGCTTGAATCATAAATTATTATTCATATCCCTTCCGGTCTGCATTATTTTTCTTGGTCTCTGCGCTTGGCTGGGATTCCCCAGAGTTACAGGATTTTTGCCAGATTTTATAAAATCATCAAGACCTTATGTCGCCGTATCGCACACTTTCCCCGGATTGGGTAAAGAATTTATGCCGGACCTTGATGAAGGTGCTTTTCTTTTTATGCCTACAACAATGCCGCATGCTTCAATTGGTGAGGTAAAAGATGTATTGCGAAAACAGGATATACTAATTCAATCAATACCAGAGGTTACCTCAGCTGTTGGAAAGCTTGGTAGAGCTGAAACTCCTCTTGATCCAGCTCCTATCTCGATGATTGAAACCGTTATAAATTATTCTTCAGAGTATTTGACAGATAAATCCGGGAATAGGCTGCGCTATAAATTTGACCCGGATCAGATTGATTATTTTAGAGATATTAAAGGCAATCCTGTTGCAGCACCTGATGGGTATCCATATCTTGTTAAAGGGTATTATGACCGTGACGAGAGTGGAAATTTGATTCCCGATGAGGATGGCAAGCCTTTCAGATTATGGAGACAAGCCCTTGATCCTGATTTGAATAACGGACGCAAAAGTTGGAAAGGAATAAATTCTCCCGGCGATATTTGGAAGTCTATTGTTAAAGTGGCTACTATTCCGGGGGTTACTTCTGCTCCCAAGCTGCAACCTATTGCAGCTAGAATTGTTATGCTTCAATCTGGAATGCGGGCTCCGATGGGAATAAAAATTAAAGGCCCGGATTTAAAAACTCTTGAGAAAGTAGCTCTTGAGTTTGAAAAATATATGAAGCAGGTAGGCTCTGTTCAACCAGAAGCGGTCATTGCTGACAGGATTGTCGGTAAGCCGTATCTTGAAATAGTTATTGATAGAGAAGCCATTGCCAGACACGGTATTATGCTTTCTCAAGTTCAGAGTGTTATAGAGGTCGCAGTTGGCGGTAAAGTTGTTACTACAACTGTTGAGGGCCGTGAGAGATATCCAGTCCGGGTTCGCTATTTGCGTGAGCTTCGGGATAATATTGATTCTCTGGGCAAGATTCTTGTCAGTGCTCCCGGTGGAGAGCAGGTTCCTTTAAATCAACTTGCAGAAATACGCTATGTTCGTGGCCCGCAGGTTATCAAGAGTGAAGATACATTTCTTGTCGGATATGTACTTTTTGATAAGAAGCCCGGGTTTGCCGAAGTGGATGTTGTCGAGCAGGCAAAAGCTTTTTTGCAGTCTAAAATAGACTCTGGAGAGTTGGTTATTCCCTCTGGCGTTTCGTATGAATTTGCCGGAAGTTATGAAAATCAAATCAGGGCCCAGAAGAAGCTTGAATTGATATTGCCACTGGCTTTGCTCTTTATAATTCTGATTTTATATATGCAGTTCAAGTCATTAACAACGACTATGATGGTTTTTTCAGGCATCTTTGTAGCATGGTCTGGTGGTTTTTTAATGGTTTGGCTGTATGGTCAGTCGTGGTTTATGAATTTTAGTGTTCTAGGTACGCCAATGCGTGAACTGTTCCAGATAGGGCCTATCAATTTGAGTGTTGCTATCTGGGTAGGCTTTTTAGCTTTGTTTGGAATAGCCTCGGATGATGGGGTGATAATGGCAACTTACCTTGATGAGAGTAAGAAAAAACGCTCTATGGGCTCAATTGCTGAAATTCGTGAAACAGTTGTCTCTGGTGCTGAAAGAAGAATCAGACCGGCACTTATGACTTCGGCAACAACAATTCTGGCTTTATTACCAATCCTCACCTCAACCGGTAGAGGCTCAGATATAATGGTTCCAATGGCTATCCCTTCATTTGGAGGTATGTCTATTGCTATACTAACCGTGTATGTTGTCCCGGTACTTTACTGTGCTGTGGAAGAATTAAAATTTAAAAATAAAATTAAAAAATAGTTGTTCGGTAAAAAAATAAGCATGCTGTTTTAAAAAACAGCATGCTTATTTTTTTATACTAGAACCATTTTTATAAAAGCTAACTACAGCATTGTTGCTGTTTTTTTAGTGAGCCTTACGAGCTGATTGGTAAAACTAGCTTCGTTGTCATACCAGACTATCAATTTAATCATATTTCCGTTCATTACGGAGGTTAGAGGGCCGTCTACAACTCCACCATGAGTGTCTCCAATATAGTCAGTGGAAACGAGAGGCATTTCAGTATATCCCATGTTTTCATTGGATGCGGCTTTTAAGACGGCATTAACTTCTTCTACGGTTGTTTCTTTCTCAACCGTGCAGGTGAGGTCTACAAGTGAGACATCAGGAGTTGGCACTCTTATAGACATTCCATCAAGCTTACCTTCCAATTCAGGTATGACGTGCTTTAGCGATTTGGCTGCTCCGGTTGTTGTCGGGACAATATTAGAGCCGCAGGTGCGTCCGCGTCTGATATCAGAATGGGTGCCATCAAGAACTCTCTGGCTCATAGTGTAAGCATGGACAGTTGTCATAAGCCCATGGCTTATGCCGAAATTATCATGGATTACTTTGGTTGCCGGAGCCAGACAGTTGGTTGTACAGGATGCTGCCGAAATTATTTTATGTTCCGGAGTCAGCTGGTCATCATTGACACCCATTACAACTGTAATATCTGGATGCCTTCCCGGTGCGCTGATAATAACTTTTTTGGCTCCGCATGCTAATGCTTTTTCGCAACTTTCACGGTCTCTGAATTTTCCAGTGGTTTCGATGACAAGGTCACATTGTAGTTTTTCCCATTCCCATTCGCCGGGGGCGCAGCGGGTGATAAGGATCTGTTTACCGTTAACAGTAAAACCTTTTTCGTTTGGTACAACCTCTGCTGCAAATTTACCATGAACAGAATCATGTTTCAAAAGCAGTGCCAGGTCTTCGTTTGAAGCTCTCGCATTGATAGCGACAAGATTCAAATCATTGTCTTCGGCAATAAGGCGGGTTAAGTAACGCCCGATACGCCCGAATCCATTAATACCAACATTAACAGCCATCTTATTCCTCCTGAAAAAAACCGGGGCAGTGATGTTAGCAGATTAACCGGGTGCAAATTAATTGCACCCGGTGTAGTACTCACAATCAAATAACAGCCGCCCAGGCCGCCTTAATAATAATTTGTTGAAGTTGTCTTCCCGCAACAGGCGGAAAGATTAAGCCTTTCCAGAACTGCCAAGTACGTTTTTAATTTTATGGCAAACCATATCCTTTACAGCTTTTCTAGCTTCCCCAAGGTAACCTCTGGGGTCAAAAGCTTCCGGGTTTTCTGCCAGAAATTTGCGGATCATCGCGGTCATAGCCAACCTGATATCCGTATCGATGTTAATTTTGCAGACAGCCATGGATGCGGCTTTTCTGAGAAGATCTTCCGGTACACCTTTGGCTCCGCCAATATTTCCACCGTACTGGTTTGCCATCTGAACATATTCCTGAACAACGCTGGATGCTCCATGAAGAACTATAGGGTAGTCCGGCATCAAGGAACTGATCTTTTCCAGACGATCGAAGTCCAGTTTAGGTTTTCCTGAGAATTTATAGGCTCCGTGGCTAGTTCCTATTGCAATGGCTAGTGAATCGCAACCGGTTTTTTCAACAAATTCCACAGCTTCATCAGGGTCAGTATAGATATGTTCGTCAGAATGAACGTCGTCTTCAACACCGGCGAGTCGTCCTAATTCTGCTTCGACCCAGATACCTTTGGGGTGGGCATACTCGACAACTTTTTTCGTGACAGCAATGTTTTCATCAAAGGGCAGATGAGAGCCGTCAATCATTACAGAGGTAAAGCCGGCATCGATAACTTTTTTGCAGATTTCAAAATTCTGTCCATGGTCGAGGTGAAGAACTACCGGGAGGTCTGTATCCTGAAGTGCAGCTTCCATTAATTTGATAATGTATCCCTGACCGGCATATTTTCTGGCTCCAGCAGAAACCTGAAGTATCAATGGTGATTTTTCTTCCGTTCCGGCTTCAATAATCCCTTGGATTATTTCCATATTGTTGACGTTAAATGCTCCAATAGCATAACCGCCGGTATATGCGCCTTTAAACATTTCTTTTGGTGAGACTAATGGCATGGAGTCCTCCTTAGAGTGGAATGGCTGATTTGGTATTTAAAATAAAACAAATCTACATCATTTTTGTTTGATGTGTCTATTTAAAGTATAAAAAACATCTGCTCTCATAATAATTTTGATTGCAAAATATCAAAACTATCACGGTCATTAAAATCAAAGTGAAGTGGGGTTACAGTTATAAAACCTTCAGTAAGTAGGGCTCTATCGGTGTCCGGGCTGATTCTTTCCGGAGGCATTACCCCGTTTATCCAGTAGTAGGGGTGACCGCGTGGATCAATTCTGGAGTCATACCAATCCTGCCACGAAACCCTTGTATGAGGGCATATTTTTACGCCTTTGGTCTCAGAGGTTGGTATGGCTGGAAAATTTAAGTTTATGACAGTTTTTTCCTTAAGGCTGTCCCAGGGGATTTTGTCCAGAAGTCCAATACAATAATCAGCCTGTTCAGAAAGATCTCCCGGGTTGAAATCATCATATGATACAGCCAGTGAGGGTATGCCCATCAGAGCCCCTTCTGTTGCTGCTGAGACTGTCCCGGAGTATAGGATATCAATTCCTACATTCGCTCCGCTATTTATCCCAGAAACAACAATGTCAGGCTTTTTTTTCAATAAAGTACTTAGAGCAAGCTTGACGCAGTCTACCGGAGTACCGTAAACGCCCAATCCGTGGAAGCCGTCTTCATTGAATTCTTTAACCCTTAACGGGGTTGATATTGAAACTGCATGACCAACCGCTGACTGTTCACTGACCGGGGCTACTACTTTGACTTCTATACCGGCTTTTTTCATGCCGTGGTAAAGAGCTCTCAGCCCTGTAGCCTGTATGCCGTCATCATTTGTTAGAAGTACTTTCATAAACTGTTACTCATTTGGGATTTGACATTTTGCCGGAATTCAAGGCAATTCTTATTAACGCACCTTTTTCTTATTCGATTGAGGTGTCTTGACGCAGGTATCAAAGCAACTCGGGAATAGCAAGACGTGACTCAAAAATTTACATATATTAAAGATTTTGTCTCCGGTGATAAAATTCAGGATTTTTTTATTTTAGCCGAAGCTCAAATGCGGGAATCCAGAAACGGACCTTTTTGGAATCTTACATTGCAGGATTGCAGTGGCAGAATAGAAGCAAAAGTCTGGAGTCCTCTCAGCCAGAATATACCACAGCTTTCTTCTGGAATGTTCATTAGGGCAGGAGGAAGTATCGGGACTTTTCGGGACAAGCTTCAGTTTACTGTTGAAGCTCTGGACGTTGTAGATGAAAGACAGCTGGGACTTGAATTGTCTGATTATCTTCCATGCAGTAAGGTTGACCCTGAAACGATGCTGCAGGAGATAGACTATTTGATTGCTGAATATATGACGTATAAACCATGGAAGAAGTTTTGCAGGAATGTTTTGAAGTCTTCCAGTATCAGAGAACGTCTGCTTATGGCTACAGGGGCAAAATCTGTCCATCATGCCTATATCGGCGGACTGCTTGAGCATACACTTTCTGTCTGCAAACTCTGTATGTCCATCAGTAGCAATTACCCCGGTATAGACCGACAGGCTGTTCTGGCTGCTGCAATTTTTCATGATCTCGGTAAAGCCTGGGAGCTTTCCGGGGGGCTTGTAAATGATTATACTGATGAAGGCCGACTTTTAGGGCATATATACATTGGTCTTGAAAAACTTGAACCCTTCCTGGCAAGAGAAAAGTCTCTTCCTGATGAGCTCAAGCTGCATTTGAAGCATTTGATACTTTCGCATCATGGGGAATATGAATATGGGTCTCCCAAAAGGCCTAAAACCCCGGAAGCTTTTGTTTTACATTATGCTGATAATATTGATGCAAAAATGAATACTGTATTTGCAGAACTGGAAAAGTTGGAAGGGACAGAAAAACAGTGGACTCCTTTTCAACGTTATTTAGACAGGTATTTATATAGGGCTGAAGTTACCCCTGTCGCTAAAGATAAAAAATTAGAAGAAGTTAAGGATGGAAACCAATGTTTATTACCTTTGAAGGAATAGAGGGGACCGGTAAAAGTACTCAGATCACTTTGCTTAAAAAGTATCTTGAAGAAAAAGGTTATGAAGTTCTTGTAACTCTTGAACCCGGAGGTAGCCGGATAGGTAAGGAACTGCGAAAAATACTGCTGAATATGGAAAGCACCGATCTTACAGGAGAGAGCGAATTGTTCTTATATCTGGCTGATCGGGCGCAGCACGTAAGCCAGATGATAAAGCCTGCTATTGATGATGGGAAAATTGTTATTTCAGACAGATTTGCTGATTCTACAATTGTTTATCAGGGCTACGGGCGAGGGCTGGAGCCGAAACTGTTGCGTGAATTGAATGATGTTGCCGTAGCTGGATGCTGGCCTGATTTGACTCTGCTTTTGGATATTGAAGCCGCTGAAGGGTTAAGGCGTGCTACGACCAGAAATATACGTGATAATAAAATGATGGAAGAAGGAAGGTTTGAAGCGGAATCTTTAGAATTTCACAGCCGTGTGCGTGAAGGTTATCTGACTTGGGCTGCTTTGAATCATGAGAGAATAAAAGAAGTTGACGCATCTCGTGATATCGAGGGTGTTTTTGAGCAGATCAGAGAAATTGTTGAAGCAAGTTTGTAGTTCAGTTTATTTTCTAAGCCCCTGCAATTTAAAGTGCAGGGGCTTTTTTTTGTGTCTGTGTGTTATTTATTAAAAAAATGTAACATTAAATGTTAATTGTTAGTGTAAAGTTGTAATATTGATCTTTTGAATCTTTAATTTTTAAAATGTAAAACTTTTGATGCAATATTTTTTTAAAAGTAACACTATATACTATGTTCTTCTATTGAACTATTAAACACCCATCTGTTCCAATAATTTTATTGTTAGGGCTTGACGCAATCATAGTATAATGGTTTAAGTGTCATTGTATTTATTGATACTTTAATTTTTGATTGCTGATAGTGAGCTATTTATATTCACTACATCAGATTAGTTTTTTTTATTGTGGTTGGGTTGGTTGATTCGCGTGATTAGTAGTTTTGGGTCAGTATCCATTTTACTGATCGCGTTGGCAGGGGTTTGCTGAACCCACTGACCTTTAATTTGAGGATGGAGGTTTTTATGAGATTCTCTGTGGGACTCGGAAAGGATGGAGCGGAAAAACGCCTTGAGCAGAATGGTGTCTCCCGCCGTGACTTTATGAAGTTCTGCGCAACAACTGCAGCTGTTATGGGAATGGGGCCTGCTTTTGCCCCTCAGGTAGCCGAAGCTTTGACGCAAAAAAAGCGTCCTTCTGTCGTCTATCTGCACCTTGCAGAGTGCACAGGCTGCTCTGAAGCTGTCCTTCGTACCGTTTCTCCTTATATTGATGCCCTTATTCTGGACACCATATCACTTGATTATCATGAAACAATAATGGCGGCAGCCGGACACGCAGCTGAAGAAGCTCTGCATGAAGCCGTTAATTCGGAAGACGGTTTTATCTGCGTTGTTGAAGGAGCTGTTCCTACTGCAGACGGTGGAGTTTACGGAAAAGTCGGTGGTAACACCATGTATGATATTGCCAAAGAAATTGTTCCAAAATCAATTGCTACAATCTGTATTGGTACTTGTGCATGTTACGGTGGCGTGCAGGCTGCGGCCCCGAATCCGACAAAGGCTATGGGTGTAAGTAAAGCACTTGGCGGAGTGCCTACTATAAACCTCCCCGGATGTCCTACTAATCCGTTTAACTTTGTTGGAACTGTCGTCTACTACCTTACTCACAAGAGTCTGCCTGAGCTTGATGCAAACGGCCGTCCTAATCTCTTCTATGGTGAGGCTGTGCACGATAACTGTCCTAGACTTGTTCATTTCAATAATGATGAGTTTGCTCCTTCTTTTGCTTCCGAAGAAGCAAGAAAAGGTTACTGTTTATATGAATTAGGCTGTAAAGGCCCCGATACCTATAACAACTGCCCCAAGGTGAAGTTCAATAACAAGACGAACTGGCCTGTAGAAGCCGGGCATCCCTGTATTGGTTGTAGTGAGCCAGATTTCTGGGATGAAATGAGCCCGTTCTACGAGTCATTATAAGTTTTTTTATTTCACTTTTGAATCAATTCCATTTTCTCAGGGAGGATTGCATATGTCTGGGTGCAAGGCAAAATCGGGACCCGCAGTAGTGGCTACCCCTTTTGACAAAAATTATTCAGGTCCTGTCATCGTTGACCCGTTGACTCGTATTGAGGGCCATCTCAAAATTGAAGTTGAAGTTGAAAACGGAAAAGTCAGCAATGTCTGGAGTAGTTCTCAGCTTTTCCGCGGACTTGAAATTATTCTTAAAGGACGTGATCCCAGGGACGCTCAGCACTTTACTCAGCGCTCCTGTGGAGTCTGTACTTATGTACATGCTCTGGCTTCAACCCGTGCTGTAGATAATGCTGTAGGCGTTGATAAAAAACTGCCTAAAAACGCACGTCTTGTTCGTAACCTGGTCATGGCTTCACAGTATCTTCATGACCATATTGTTCATTTTTATCATCTGCATGCCCTTGACTGGGTTGATGTAGTCAGCGGTTTGCAGGCCGACCCTGTTAAGGCTGCAAAGCTTGCCAACTCTATGTCTTCACGCCAAACAAAGCCTGAAGATTTGAAAGCTGTTCAGGAAAAATTGAAGGCTTTTGTCGCTTCCAATCAGCTTGGTATTTTTACCAATGCATATTTCCTTGGTGGTCACGATGCTTATTATCTGAACCCTGAGGAAAACCTTGTTGCTACAGCTCATTATCTTGAAGCTCTTCATCTTCAGGTTAAAGCTGCAAGCGCAATGGCTGTTTTCGGCGCAAAGAACCCCCATACACAGTTTACAATCGTTGGTGGTGTTACTTGTTATGATTCTCTTACTCCTGAGAGAATCAAAGAGTTTAAGCAGCTTCAGGCTGAAACCAAAAAGTTTGTAGACGAGTGTTATATTCCCGATCTTTTGATGGTTGCTTCCAAATATAAAGACTGGGCAGGAATCGGTGGAACTCATAACTTCCTGAGTTTTGGTGAATTCCCTGAAATTGAACACGATATCAATAGCCGCTTCATTCCTCAGGGCGTGATCATGAATCGCGACCTCGGTACTGTTGGTGACTTTGATCCTAAATCAATTAAAGAAGATATCAGCCATAGCTGGTACAAGGGTAATTCTTCTCTGCATCCTTATGACGGTGTTACTGATCCTCAGTACACAAGTTATGAAGACAGAGACCGCTACTCATGGATGAAGGCACCGAGATATAAAGGTGAATCTGTTGAAGTTGGTCCTCTTGCACATGTGCTTACTGCATATGCCAAGGGTGTTAAACCTTTTGTTGATACCACAGACTATGTTCTCAACGCTCTTGGTGTTGATAAGTCTGCCTTGTTCTCAACTCTCGGCCGTACTGCTGCCCGTGGTATTGAAACTTCTGTTGTTGCCGCTGAAATGCAGAAATGGGTTGAGAATCTTGAGGATAACCTCAAAAACGATAAAGCAATCTGCATCGATTGGGAAATGCCTGACGAAGCTGAAGGTGTTGGTTTTGTCGGTGCTCCTCGTGGAGCTCTCTCCCATTGGATTAAGATTAAAGACGGCAAGATTGAGAATTTCCAGCTTGTCGTTCCTTCTACATGGAACCTTGGACCCAGATGTAATCAGAACAAAATGTCTGCAGTTGAAGAAGCCCTTATGGGAACACCTATTGCAGATCCTAAACGTCCTGTTGAAATATTACGTACTGTACATTCATATGATCCTTGCATCGCTTGTGGCGTACATGTTATTGATGCCAGAACAAATGAGGTTCATAAATTCAAGGTACTGTAGGCTTCATTCTTAATGATCATTATGGGAATCCGGCCTGGCCGGGTTCCCTTTTTTTTTGATGAAGGAAAATATGACTGAAGAAAAAAAGATTCTTGTTTTAGGCGTAGGTAATATTCTTTACACAGATGAAGGCGTCGGCGTCAGAATTGTTGAAGAGCTGCAGGAAAAATACAATTTTTCCGGAAACGTGACTTTAATGGATGGCGGAACATTAGGCACCAGACTTATGGGACCGATAATGGATTCGGACATGCTTATTGTCGTTGATGCTGTACTTGGTGGTGATGAACCGGGTTCTGTATATCGCCTTGTCGGTGAAGATCTGCGCAAAAGTCTGGCTTTTAAAGATTCTATGCATCAAACCGACCTCTTAGATACTTTGGTGCTGTGTGAACTTTGTGGAAAACGTCCTGACTGCGTGGTTGTTGGGGTTGAACCGTTCGATTTTCAATCTTTATCTGAGCATGTTTCTGATCAAGTAAAAGAAAGAATGCCTTTTATGGCAGAAAAAGTTTTGGAAGAGATTAAGAGCGCTGGCGGATCTTATAGTTGTCTTGCTTAACGCATGATCTGGTATTATACTTTAAAGCTGAAGATATTTTCGAAGATATTTAATGTAACCAACTCAACGAAAGAGGTCGTAATATGTGTTTAGCAATTCCGGTTGAGATCGTATCTATTTCAGATCAGATGGCAAAGTGTAGAGTGGGAGAAGGGGAGACTTTTTTAGATGCTTCTCTCATGCTTATGTCCGATGAAGTTGAGGTTGGTGACTATTTGATAGTTCATGCTGGTTTTGCTTTGCGCAAACTTGATTCGACTGAAGCTGAGGAAACATTAAAAATTTTGCGTGATATGGTTAAGATCGCGGATGGAACTGAACCTGAAGCGTGTGGATTTTAACTAATCTAAAAGACTATTCTTTAAAAGGACTGTATTCAATCGGAGTACAGTCCTTTATTATATAGTTAGTCTATTGGGAGAATATTTTTTTAACCCTCAAGATACTGCAAGACCTGAAAACAGTATCTAACTACCTGTTATTACAGGAGTTGGAGCTAGGATGATATTCTTTTCTATAATATATCCATTTATCATGCTTGATACAGCTGAGTCTTCATAGTTCCATCTGAATCCGTATCTTGAATCTGCACTGAAATGGATTTCATTCTGATGTCGTGCATTATTAGGTTCAGTTCCAGACCAATCTATAAAATTCCATTTTTCTCTAGTAATCCAACCGCAATTGTCTACTGTACTAAAAATAATTAAATATCAATATGAGCACATTCTGTATTAATTAAATAAAATAATGATGTTATCAACATGGTATAATATTTAAACTTTTGGGAGATGTGTATGGTAGATACCAATAGGCTGGTTGATACATTCATTTCATTGGTTAAAATTGATAGTCCGTCCTTTTATGAAAAAGATGTTTGCAACTTTTTAAAAAAATGGGCTGAGAATTACCATTTCAGCTTTGAAGAAGATAGGGCTGCGGATAGCTGCGGCGGTAATTCCGGTAATTTGATAATTACAGTTCCGGCAACAGGAGGAGGCGTTTGTCCTGTTTTTTCGGCTCATATGGATTGTGTTAAGCCCTGCAATGGAGTTGAGCCTGTAATAAAAGATGGAGTAATTTATTCAAACGGAAAGACTGTACTTGGAGGAGATGATAAAGGTGGTATTGCTGCAATACTAGAGGCTGTGACTTCTTTGGAAAGTGAGAATATTCCACATCCTGAAATAAAAATTGTTTTTACTATAGTTGAAGAGTCTGGGATGTTCGGTGCTAAATTCTTAGATTCCGAAAAGCTTAATTCTAATGAAATAATTGTTCTTGATGCTGAAGGGAGTGTCGGAACTCTTATAAATAGATCTCCGGGCAAGGCTTATATCGACATAGAATTTATTGGCAGGGCTTCACATGCAGGAATGTCTCCTGAGGCAGGAGTGAGTGCAATTCAGTTGGCTGCTGAGGCCATTACGAGAATGCAGCTGCTCAGGATTGATTCTGATACTACCGCAAATATAGGTTCAATATCTGGAGGAGTCGCCACAAATATTGTGGCTGATAAGGTTAATGTCATGGCTGAAGCTCGCTCTATCAGTGAGGAAAAATTGTCTGCACAATTAGATAATATGAAAAAAGCTTGCAGCGAAGCCATAGCTAAAGTTGGAGGGAGTTATAACTTCAACGCAGAATTGACTTACCCTCCTGTAGATATCCCTGAAAATGATCCTTTGATAGAAAGTATCGTACGCTGTTGTGAAAAGTGTGGCATCAAATCAAAAATTTCAGCTACCGGTGGCGGGAGCGACGCAAATGTTTTTAGTGGAAAGGGGATGTCTGTCTTAACTTTGGGTATTGGAATGACTGACGTGCATACAGTAAATGAGTCAATACATATTCAATCATTGGTCGATGCAGCAAGAATTACTATGGAAATTATGAAATCAGATGTTTGATATCTTAGATGCGTTTGGAGAGTTCTGTACCAAATAATATATCAATATATTTTATGGTTATTAAGTTGTTGTAGTGAAGTTCAGTATTAAAATTTATGTATGCTTAAATTTTATTAAAGTCTTTACTAAAATATAACATTTAATATTGCATTTAACGGTGTATTAATTATTTAAGTTTTTAAATAATTAATACACCCAGTCTGCAAGAGTCTTTTTAGTCCTGTAATAGACTCTTTTTCAGGAGTACTATAATCCCAACTGTGATAAGAGGTCATCAACCTCATTTTGTGAAGCCTCTTCAGCCGGTCCCTTCAGTTCAGACATTTTATTTTCAGTTTCAGTGTCTAACTGTTCAAGAGTCATCTCAGGAGCTTTTTCTCTGGCTTTTATTTTAAGGCCTGTAGACATGTATAGATCAAGTACTATTTTTTCTACGCTTTTAATTGTCTCAATTATTATTTTTATGCGTTGCCCGGTTAAGTCCTGAAAGCTCAAAGTTGTCATTATTGTCATCAGGTCTAAGCCTAATTCATTATTAATCTGGCTAAGTTTTTCACGCTGAGTTTTTTTAACTCCACCTGTTTCAAAACCTTTGATAAGGTCTGAAAGAGCCATTTGCGTTCCCTGAAGTTTTTCAACTATATCCATGATGTCTTCAGTCGCTTTCTCTGTTGTTCTGAGAATTGCATCCAGTTGGTCAGATGCCTCTGAAAATAATTCATCTGGGTCAGCTTCAACGGCAATTGTTCCTGCCGGCCCGCTTTTAGCTTTTGAAACTTCGCGGTATATGTCTTTAAGACCATTTTGAAGGTCATGATTTATGCGTCTGTAAAATTCACCTTCAAGCAGTGCTTTTGATAAATTTTTGGAAACCTCTTTCTGAACAGCTTGAGTAATACTTTCTTTCAAACTGTGCACAAGGTCTTCAGAGACTCTTTCCATCATATCTTTGACGATTTGTTCGTCGTTTATCACATCCCTCTCCTTGATGTAATTTGCAGTGTCGTTAAATATTTTTTTGCGCTCTTATAAGTTCTCTTTGTTCGCTGAAAACAAACTGGATTATTAATTCCTGATCATTTTCTCGTATATTGTTGAAGTCAAGATGCCAGATGTCTCCTTTTTTTTGGGCGAATCCTTTTGCACCTGCTGTTTTTATGGGCATTTGTTCCAGTATCAGTATGACTTCTAGAATCTGGTTTTCAGCTATCGGTCTATCAGGTATAAAATCAATCCCTTCACCGGAAATTTCTCTTATATCAATTTTTACAGGATAACTGTCTTCAAGCTTTTTTATGCTGTGAAGCTGTAAAAGAATATTAAGCTTACGATCCATCTCTGTAAGAAATAATTTGAGACCATCTGGAATTTTGGACTCTTCAAGTTTTTCTGGCAGATTATCCTGACCAATAGATTCAGAGTTTCTAAACAGCAATGGGGAATGGACGGATTCTGCAATCCGTGCCATTCCCTCTATTCTGGTTTTTACCTTAGAATAATGCTGTTTACCCTGAATCATTAAGCTATTCCATTGTCGTCCTGTGGATCAATGATCATAGCCCGTACGGGACAGATTTTGGTGCATCTGCCACAGGCTGTACATTTTTCAAGATCAAACATGACCAGTCTTGTATCCATATCCAGAGAAAGGGCTCCGGTGGGGCACATTGCCAGACACATACCGCAATGCATGCATGAATCTTCGTCCCTTGCAATTTTGCTGGCTACCGGTATCAGCGAAACACCGTTTTCTTTAAGATAGTTAATTCCTGTCTGGAATTCTTCTTCGGTACCTGATATTTCAAGGGTCATTGAACCTTCCTGCCTTGGGTTTATATCTGACTTGAGAATGTTGAAGCTCAGGTCAAATAATTTTCCAAGGTTGCAGATAACTGGTCTTCCTGAAATTTCAGGAGGAAAGGCAAGGTGAATAATCTTGCTTAAATTGTTGTTTTCACTCATTTTAGTCTTCCATCTTTGGTTTTCTGTATATTCAGTGCTAAGCGATTAAAATTTATTTTAAGTTATCAAGATAAATTTTAGCTCTTTTAGCTTCGGTTGATTTTGGAGATTTTTTAATCAAATCATTTAGAATGAATTTACCCGGTTTGACTTTGTTCAGCTTAATCAAAGAAATACCTTGCTTTAACATAGCCTGCCTGAGCTTTGTGCTTTTAGGATATTTAGCAATTACATCCTGATATTTTAAAGCTGCATTTGCATAGTCACCAAGTTGGTAATAGCATTCACCCTGCCAGAAAATAGAGTTTGGAACCAGCTTATTCCCATTAAAGTTCTTAACAAACTCTGCCCAGTCTCTAATGGCTTCTTTATATTTATGGTTAGTAAATTTGCTAAGAGCCTGATCATAAAGCTTTTTAGCTGGATCTGCCGGAGCTTCTTTTTTCTCGGGGCTGACGACAGCCTCGATACCAGCTGCAACAGTCGCACTTGTCGCCTTATTTTCAGTCAGATCTTTATCTTTATCAACTTTAAGATTGATATTATCAAAATCAACTGCCAACTGACTTTCCAATGCCAGTTGCATTATTTTTATCTGGTTTGAAAGATCTTCCAGAGTCTGAGTGCTGTTACCTGTGCTATTAGACATGTGGTTCACATTCATAGACATTGAATCTACTGAACCTTTTAGCTGGGCAACGTCTCTTTTTATGGAAAGAACATCTGCTGCAAGGCCTGCCTGCTGAGATCTGATGGAATCAGTTTCATTAATTTTTTGATTGATTTCAGCTTCAGAATGTCTAGTTCTGCTATCAAGATCGTCAATTTTTTTGTTCAATCTGGAACGGGTCTGCTGAAGTTCCCTCTGTAAGGCATTATAATCTGAAGTTGTTACACAACCTGATGATGCCAGCAATACTCCCATAAGAATTGCGGAGATTGTTTTATGTTTAAAGCTATGCTTCATATTTTTTACCTCTTCTCCTACCTAGGCAGAAATAAGCAAGACATCCTAGGAAAGGTATAAAGATTGAAAGTTGGATCCAGCCAACTTTTTCCATTGAAGTTGGAAAATCACGTTTAAATGCATCCCATATAGCAAAAAGGGATAAAGCTGCGAAAAAACCAATACAACCTAGAATCGTCATCCAAGTTGATAATGGAAGTTCTGGTATATTTCCAAAAAACATCATTTGCTCCCATAATTCTTTTGGAGAGTAAGATAAACTCCAATTGAAAGAAAAGCCAGTTCTAACACTTGCTCAAAACTTAATGGTCCCAGTTGTGCTAAGCGGTCTGCCCGCAAAAAACTTATTAAAAAGTTGGAGAGGCCGAATAAAGTGATAAATATCCCGCTAATAATACCAGAAAATCTAGCATATTTTGCGACAATTGCTAAAGTTAGAAAAATTATCAGGTATGAAACACTATAATAAATTTGTGTCGTATGCATTAAAGTCCCGATTGGTGCTAATGAATCCGTAGAGTGATTAATAACAGCCCATGGTAAATCAGTCGGGGTCCCATATCCGAATCCGGAAGCAAAACATCCTAGCCATCCAACAGATAAGGCTATAGCTATCGCCGGAGCAAACGAGTCTGCCCACGGTAGTATACTTTGGTTTCTATTTTTTAAAAAAAGGCTGGCTCCGGTTGCACCAAAAATGAGTGCTCCAGAAAAACACATTGTTTTGTTGCTGAATGTAAATAAAATTTCAGGAGAAGAGATAATTAGTCTAGGGTGAAGGGCTGCAAACGAAATTTTTGCACCAATTATTCCACAAACTAATGCGATCAGCCCGGCAATGGGACCAAAGTTAAAATTTAATCCGCGAAGTCTGGCTTCTCGTGTAATAACTGCGAGGCCGAGCAGACATGCAGTGATGAAATAAATACTATAACTGTATATAGTAAAATTATCAGTTTGTAATATTATCGGATCCATCGTTTTTATTTATGTATACTGCAATTATCATCATAAAGGCTCCAACTGTCAAAGCAATATCTGCAACATTGAATGCCGGCCAGTGGTAATTACCGATATAAAAATCCAGAAAGTCAGTAACCTGACCAAATAAAATGCGGTCAATAAGATTACCTACCGCACCTCCAAGTAACAAAGAGAGTGCTGTTACCTGAACCTTATAAATTTTGTTCATAGATTTTATAAGATAATAAATAACACCCAAGGCAATAAGTGTTATTACTATAAAGAATCCTCGCTGCCATGTTATATCAGCTCTATTCAAAAAACCGAAAGCTGCACCTTTGTTTACGGCATGAACCAGATTAAAGAAATTGGGTATTATGGTTTTTGAAGACCATAAAGGTAAACTTGACTGGATGGTATATTTGGTAAGTTGATCTAGAATAACCGTTGCGGATGCAATTATTCCTGCGTGAAGAAATTTGTTCATTAAATTTAGTCCTGCCATCTACTATCTGAAGTTAAACTAGTATGTTGTCATAACTGTTATCCGCTTATTAAAACCCCCGTTCTCCATGATCTGGAGACGGGGGTTTTACACAATCATTTTAAATGACAGATCTTCTATTCGCCAGACATAACTTTTGCACAGCGGGGGCAAAGTTCCGGATGATCACTGTTTTCACCAAGAGTGTCATATCTCCAGCAACGGCTGCATTTTTCACCACTGGCTTTCTCAACACTAATGGCCAGTTCTTCAAGTTCTTCTGCCGTGTGAGCTTCCGATGGAGCTTCTGCAAATGGGAAGGTCTCAGCGCCTGAAACAATAAAGAACTCCCGAAGGTCTACATCCTGTAAAGCCTTAAGGATAGTATCGCTAGCAAATATATTAATTTTTGTATCAAGCGAATGGCCGATAGTCCTTTCACGTCTCAAAGGTTCGATAGCCTTTGTCACTTCAGAACGAACTTCCATCAGCAATTCCCATCTGTCACGTTCTTCTGAACTTATAGAGGCATCCATCAGTTCAGGGCGAAGAGCAAAAACAGTCTCCACTTCACCTTTCATTCCTGCCGGAATGTGAGAAAATACTTCCTCGGAAGTAAATGAGAGTACCGGTGCCATATCAACCACCAGCATCATGAGGGTCTGCCACAGAACTGTCTGAGCTGAACGCCTTTCAATACTTTTCTGTCCTGAAACGTATAATCTGTCTTTTATTATATCAAGGTAGAAAGCTGAGAGATCACCTACACATAAATTATGCAGGGTATGATAAACTTTATGGAATTCAAAAGTTTCATAAGCTTTTTGTATTGTTTCATGACGTCTGCGGACCAGATCAAGTGCGAAATGGTCAACAGGAAGGAGCTCTTCGGCTGAAACCGCATCAGTTGAAGGCTCAAACCCATCAAGGTTACCTAGGAGGTAACGGCAGGTATTACGAATTCTGCGATATGCGTCTACGAGTCTGTTAAGAATTTCATCAGATATACGGACATCTTCCTGATAGTTTACAGCAGAAACCCACATCCTGAGAATTTCAGCACCATGTTTGTCGATAATTTCCTGAGGAGCTATTACGTTTCCTATGGATTTGGACATCTTACGACCGTTCTTATCAACAACATATCCATGGGTCAGAACATTTTTATAAGGAGGAACTCCTCTTGTTCCCATGGATGCCAGTAAAGAGCTGTGGAACCATCCTCTATGCTGATCGGATCCTTCTAAATAAAGATCCGCAGGGAAGCTTAATTCAGGACGTTTTTCAACAACAGCAGCATAGCTGGTACCTGAATCAAACCAGACATCAAGGATATCAGTTTCTTTAGCCCAGTGTGTACCGCCACATTTGGGACATTTAAGTCCTTTGGGAGCAAGTTCTTCAACTGATTTTTCAAACCAGTAGTCGCAACCTGTTTCATGCTTTTCAAATTCATCTACAACAGAAAATACCCATTCAGGATCATTGTAAACTTCATCGCAATCCTGACAGATGAGGGCAATGATCGGAACTCCCCAGTTTCTCTGGCGTGAAATACACCAGTCGGGACGATTTTCAACCATTTTGAAAATTCGTTCTTCTCCCCATGAAGGAATCCAGTTTACGCTGTTGCGGATAGCATCAAGGGATTTCTGGCGGAGATTATTGTTTTCCATGGAAACAAACCACTGAGTGGTAGCACGAAAAATAACAGGTTCTTTACAGCGCCAGCAATGCGGGTATGAGTGAGTAATATTCTCCTGAGCGAGAAGGTTGCCCACTTCCTCAAGTTTTTCGATAACTTTAGGGTTGGCTTCGAAAACGTTAAGTCCGGCAAAAAATTCGACATCCTTAAGGAATACACCATCATTGTTCATGGGCGAATAGACTTCAAGGCCGTATCTGAGGCCTGTTTCAAAGTCTTCACGACCATGACCGGGGGCAGTATGAACACAACCTGTACCACTATCCAGAGTTACATAATCTGCAGTCACAATAGGTGACTTGCGGTCGTAAATAGGATGTTTGGCAATTAGACCCTCAAGCTTTGCGCCTGCTACTTTTGCTAAAATTTCATATTTGTCCCACCCGAATTTTTCTGAGCAGACCGGCAGAAGACTTTCAGCAAGTATATAGAAATCTCCGTTGACACGGCATACGCAGTAATCAAATTCAGGATGAACAGCTACAGCCATATTGTCAGGTATTGTCCAGGGAGTAGTTGTCCAGATTGCAACGTATGTTTTTTCAAGGTCTATTTCAGTACTGACGTTTTCCGGAAGTACATTTAATAGATTCTTATCATTTAATGGAAAGCGTACATATATAGAAGGAGAGGTATGATCTTCATATTCTACTTCTGCTTCAGCCAGAGCTGTGCGACAAGAACAGCACCAGTGAATCGGTTTTTTACCACGCACAACGGATCCGTTTTCCATTACACGGCCAAGTTCACGTGCTGTAGCTGCTTCATATTCAGGCTTGAGCGTAAGATATGGATCTTCCCATTTACCAAGAACTCCAAGTCTTTTAAATTCCTTTCTCTGAACATCAACAAATTTGAGAGCGTATTCCCGGCAGAGTTTACGAATTATTAAAGTCGGAAGATCCTTTTTTTTCTTTTTAAGGTCCTGCTCAACTTTGTGTTCAATCGGCAGACCGTGGCAGTCCCATCCCGGAATATATTCAGCCTTAAGACCGCGCATGTTTTTAGACTTGATGATTATATCTTTGAGAACCTTGTTCATGGCTGTTCCCATATGTATATGCCCATTCGCATAAGGGGGGCCATCATGAAGCACATAATTTTTTTCATCATTATTTGCTTCAACCATTTTAGCATAAGTATTGTTCTCTTCCCAATTTTTGAGCATCTCAGGTTCACGCTGTTTGAGATTTGCTTTCATTGGGAATTTAGTTTTGGGAAGACATAAAGTCTTTTTATAATCACTCATTTTTACCAAAGTCCTCCGGGAGTACTGATATTTGAAATTTAAAAAAGGTCTATCTGTATTTAGAGGGAGACACTTTTAATCAAGGTGCAATGGAAGTCAAGAAAACGACTCTTAATGGGAGTTGAATCAAGCTGTTTTCAGGAAAAATTATGTATTTTAGTTACAGATATACTGAATTCGAATAATTGTCGTTTAGAGGCTGATAATACCTTCAATTGTGGAAGCCTTGCTATAAATATTAATAATTTCATCTGATCCGCAGGCGTTGATGCAGGCTGTAATGCTGATATATTTGCCACCTTTTGATTCGCGGATTGAAAATTCTATTCCATCAAGCATACTTTTAATTTCATCTATTGAAGTTGCAGGAATAATAAATTTGAATGTGTATTCGCAAGGCCAGTCGTGATTTTCGTCAAGCGTCTGTTTAAAACTCTCCAGCGAATTTCCCATATTTTTCTCCATTTTTTCAGTAAGATATCAAAATAATGTGTTGCAATGCCCAGTTGCACAGTCGGGAAGATATATGAATGGGGTTAAACTCTGTCAACCTTTAGCTGAAAAACAGTTCTAAAGTTATGTTTAGGGTGCTCTGTAAGCTATAAGATAATTAATCAGGGTTGTATAAACTTTATATGAAAATTTGTCTTGAAAGTTTATTTAAATACTAAAGAAGGTCTGGAAAGAGTCGATAATATTCATAAGCCTCACAAATTTTAACTGAAGGTGGAGTAAAATGAAATCTAAGACAATTCATGGTACAAATTTCCGTAAGGTATTGGAATTGTTTAATGAAGGCAGAGATAAAGAAGCTGCTGACCTGCTGAAGATTATTCAGGAAGAATTTCTTGAGCTATATACTGAAAACAATCTTCTAAAAAAGCAGGTAAATGAAGTCGCTGAAGTCCTTGATCTGGCTGAATGCATGGATTTTGACGGACAAAAGTATTGGATTGATGATGATTCAGTTAAAAACGGACCTTATTGTCAGGTTTGTTATGATACTGAAGGAATACTGGTCAGATTACAGGAACGTGATAAATACTGGGAATGCTTTGCCTGTAAAAATATATTTGTAAAGCTTTCAGCTGATAACGACCAAAAAGTAGCCGCAAATTTAAAAAAGAAGAAAGAGCCGCTTAAATTATTTGTGACTAAATAAAAATTTCTGTCGAATTATAAGCACGAATGTTATCAGGGTAAAATTCATTGAAATTTAAAAATGGACAAAATGTTACTTTGTTATTTTTAATTTAATCACGGCTGCTGCTTTTCAGCTTAAATCTATTGAAAATAAATTTATCTATTAAAGATATTTACTGTAATTTTTATTTAATATTTTTATATTCATTTTACTCTTTTTTTTTGTAACGAAAAAAAGATATGTTACGATTTGATGACAACCGGATCTTTTCTGGACATTTTTTATTTTGAATTTGTAGGATTGCCCCGCACTATCATAGAATAGTGCGGTTTTTTTTATCAAAATCCTTTGAAGATTTACTATATATAATTCATTTCATAATTTGCAATCTGAGGTGCCGAATGGTTTTAACTGACAGTCATTTACAAGTTTTGAAGCATATCAATGGATATTCAAATATAAAAAGATATCATGGTCTGTTACCTAAAAAAGAAGCAGCAATTTACGATGATGACCTGATCAAGTATTTAATAGATCTGGGGCTGATAGAAGAAGGCGTCATATTTACTTCATGTGGTAACAGCCGTGTTGGCTATAAAATATCAAGTAAGGCCGCTGGTGAGTTCAATAAATATGGCATTGATATTAAAAACAGTGATTGGGATAAACTTTGTGAAGTAGATTTTGAAATAGATGACTGTCTTGATAAAGAACATATTCAGGCATTAATGGATATATACCATTTTTCAAGGATTAACCTTTATTGTGGCATTGCTCCACGGCGAATGATGGAGCAGTCATATAATCATGAAGTCTTTTGTGTTTTGGAAGATATCGGATTTGTAAACCGAATCTCTTTGAAAGGTCCAAGTGTCAGTTATAGAAATGGCTATGTTCTTTCTTCAAAAGCTTCGAGAATGTTGCAGCAGATAGGCTATGTAAGGTAGCTTTTTATATTATATTTTAATCTTTTTTATTCTAACTACCTACAATAATTATTTGAATTCTCAGATTTTATTAGCACAGATTCTATGATATTCATTCAAAATCATTAATAATATTAATTAGCTTTAAATTCTTTTCTGCTGTTAATTCTGTTGTATGTAACAGCAGAATATAGTTTCGAGCTATAATTAATGATTTGTTTTTTGACGTTAAGTTAATCCTATTTATTATTTTCTAATCATAAAGACTGCCGAAATTTATAACCGAATTTCGGATAGGAGCTGTCTTTTGCCTAAAAAAGTTTCTGAGATGAATCGTCGTTCATTTATTAAAGGTGGTACTCTTGCTCTCGCTGGTTTTGCAGCGTCAGCATCTCCCGTAAAAGCAGACCCCGCGCAACAGTCATTGCAGGTTTGGTCTTGTGGTGGTCTGGCAGAAGCCTTTATTCCTGCCAATGAGGCCTTTGAAAAAAAGACGGGTAAGCATATTGCTTATACTGGAGCCTTTGCTGCTGCTTTGGGAAAATCTTTGCTCGGGAGTGCTGAAACAGAAGTTTTTGCGCCAAGAGTTCTTGCTCTTGCTAAAAAACTTAAAGCTCAAGGCAAGATGTTAAGTTTTCAACCGCTTTGCTTTACAAAATATGTACTTATCACCCCAGCTGGTAATCCTAAGAATATCAAATCAATTGAAGACTTGAAACGTCCTGATGTTGTTTGCCAGCTTTCACCTGAGTCGTCACCTCCGGGTGGTAAAGCTGTTATGGGTGTTTTGAAAAAAAGTGGCGTAATTAAGGAAGCAAAGCAGAATGCAGGAATGTTGGGATCATGTGTTCAGCATGATGTTGCCGCAGTGGCTTCTGGACAATATGATGCCTCAGTTGTGGAACAGAGAATTACCAGACTTCCACGCTATTTAAATAAATTTGAAGTTATTGATATACCGGAAGAATTTTTCCCGGCAGCACCTATACCTTTTTCAATAGGTGTAATGAAATTTGCCAAAGATAAAGATCTTGCTCACGATTTTATAGATTTTGTCTGTGGGGAAATAGGGCAGGCATGTTTTGAAAATGCAGGTTTTATCCACGCTAGGTCTGAAGAAGGGCAGCGTCTTGTTAAGAAATATGGAGTGTATGATGTCTAGAATTCAATGGCCAAGAAGGATTATTCAAATTGCTTCATTGTATTTTATAGGTACGTTTTCATATTATGGTATTTTTAGGTGTCCTTTTGCTGTACCTTATGTCAGTTGTGAAAATTGCCCCGTTATTCAGTGTCCCGGTAAGAAAATATGGTTATCGGCATGGATTGCTATATTAGTTTCAGGTTTGATGTTTGGACGTGCTTTCTGCTCTTATGCTTGTCCCGGTGGAATGATATCAGAATTGTTTAGTAAATTTTCTGTATTAAAAGGTGCTATCAGGAATAAATTAGATAAGAATTTGTCCTATATTAAATATATAAGTTTAGCTGTTGCCATCTATCTTTTCTGGTTTGGTCACAATCCCCGGTGGGCTATTCCTATAAGGACTGGAGAGTTTTGGCAGGCAACATCATTGACTTTTGAACACGCCTTTCCTTTATGGTTCATCAGGACAGGATTTGTTCTGGTAGCACTTCTCCTTGGGCTGGTGATTCCATATTTCTGGTGCCGTTTCTTTTGCCCTACAGGAGGGTTGTTAGAAATATTCAGTCATTTTAGCTTATTTCGTTATAAAATGAAGGACTCATGTACTGACTGTGGTAAGTGTGAAAAATTATGTGGAATGGAGACTCGTCCTTCCCGTCATAATTGTACCAATTGCGGGGTCTGTGCAAAGGATTGTCCTGTTGATTCTATTGAATTGGAAAACCGTTTATCTAATAGTAATAAATAATTAAAACAAATTGTCATAAATACATATAAAAACCGCCGGCAGAAATTCTGTCGGCGGTTTTTTATTATTTTGCTTTTTAATATATGCTGAAATCTATGTTATATAAATTTTAATATCGGATTGGATTTTTAGTGTGTATTTTGTATCTATTGTATTGGTCAAAAATTTAAAGTGAGGATAATTAAATGTCTGAAAAGCACCTTTGTATACATGGTCATTTTTATCAGCCACCACGTGAAGACCCTTGGTTGAATAAGATTTTGCCTGAGGGAAGTGCAGCTCCTTTCAGACATTGGAATGAGAGGATTGCCAGAGAAAGTTATACTCCGTTGGCATGGGCCAGAAGAATGAATGGAGATGGAAGGATTGATGAAATTATCAATTGTTATGAATGGATGAGTTTTAATATCGGTCCAACTTTGTTTAATTGGTTAGAAAGATCTGATCCTGAATTAATAGAGAAACTTCAGGACGCGGATAGACGCAGTCTCAAAAGATGGGGACACGGAAATGCGATAGCGCAGATTTATCACCATGTAATTATGCCTCTGGCTACTGAATTTGATAAAAAGGTTGAAGTTGCATGGGCCGTTGCTGATTTTGAATCAAGATTCAACCGTAAGCCTGAGGGTATGTGGCTTTCAGAGACAGCCTGCGATATCGAATCACTGGAAGTTCTTGCTGAGTATGGCATAAAATTTACTTTACTGGCCCCAAGGCAGGCTGAATCTATAAGTCTTTTGGGATCTGGAGTCTGGGAAGGAGTAGATGAGTCTTCGCTCGATATCAGAAGACCTTATCTGGTAAATTTACCATCAGGTAAGAGTATTTCAATCTTTTTCTATGATGGAGGGCTATCTCAGTCTGTAGCTTTTGAAGGCTTGCTACGGGATGGTGAAAATTTTTGGAGAAGGCTATCCGGAGCTTCGCATGATGGAAGCGGGCTTCTCTCCATTGCAACAGATGGTGAAACCTACGGGCATCATTTTGAATTTGGAGAGATGGCGTTGGCATACGTCCTCAAACAGGCAATTGAAAATCGTGATGGAATATCCATTACAAACTATGCTGCGTTTCTTGAAAAGAATCCTCCTGAATATGAAGTAAAAATTAGAGATAATTCCTCATGGAGTTGTTACCACGGTGTAGAACGCTGGAGAAGCGATTGTGGCTGCTCCACCGGCGGACATCCTGACTGGAATCAGAAATGGAGGAAACCATTAAGGGATGGACTGCAACACATAAAAACCAGCATAGATAATTTTTATCTTGCAGAAGGGCAGACTGTTTTTAAAGATCCTCAAGATGCCCTTCTAAATTATGGTGCAGTTTTAAGTGGTCTTATAAGTGAAGATAAATATTCTGATAACTATTTTTTGACAGATAATACAGATAGTAAGGATAAAGGATGGGCAATGCTCTCAATGCAGAAGTGGGCATTGGCTTCATTTGCAAGTTGTGGGTGGTTTTTTGATGATCTGGCACGTTTAGAGCCTGTAAATAATATGACTTTTGCTTTACGGGCGATTGAGATTGCGAAAAAAAACGGGCTTGAAGATTTGGAAGCTGATTTTATTTCTATTATTTCAGAGGCCCAATCAAATGAGGAAAGGTATGGCAGTGGAACAAATATTTGGGATAATATTATAAAGCCGCGGAGTGAGTCTCCATCCAAGCTAATAGCTCAAACGATTCCTTTATTGTTTGTTGAAGACGCTTTCCCTTCACCCGGTGAAAAAAGCCGCATTTGTTGGCCTGAAGTAGAGATCAGTATTGAAGTTGATTCAAATTCTGATCTGGAGAATTTGTATGGTATAGCCTCAATTAAGTGGCATTTAGAATCACAAGTCAAAAGTTATAGTTGGAAATGGAATTGTGATGATAACATTATGTCAGCGGTTGTTGATGTAAGTGTAGATGGAGAGTCTTTTTCAGAAGCTGTAAATGATCTGCCATGGAAAAATCGTCAGTACATTTCTTTAAGGTGGTTGGAAATATATTCAGAAAGATTATGGGATGCCAGAATTGGAAAAGAGTTATCAGTAAATTCTATGTTTCTAAGCTTTGACGACTATCAGTCTGTTCAAACCAATGAGTATAAATGGAAAGAGCTTTGGCCGGTTATGGTTTATGAATATATTTTTTCAGAAGGTTCGAAGACTTCTCCTGATTTGATCCATTTTTTGAGTGAAGTAGGGAAAGACAACGTTGAACTTATTTCTTTAGGTAAAAGGATAAGTATGGAAATTTGTTCAGTCTTGAGTGAGGAGAGTCCAGACTGGGAGTATCTGATAAATGCTATTTCGAAATTGAAAATGTTGAATTTGGAAATAAATTACTGGGATATACAGAATAGCTACTGGATGAATGTTTTAAGAGAAAAACAAAGTCAGGAATTTGGACGTTTAATCGGTTTTTAGAAAGTGGAAAATGAAAAGCCCCGGATTAAATCCGGGGCTTAATTTTAAAACTCGTATTTACTACCTGAGCCCATGGGGATTACCTTACAGGATAGTTTTTCTTTTAAATATTCATAACCGGCGTTTCCGCTACAATGTCCTGGAGAAACCAGCTCAGTTCCGAATTCTTCAATAACCTTGGCTGTTTCTAATTTTTGATCTTCAGTACTGCGATACAGATGCAGACCACCAAGAATGGCATGAACTTTATTAATTCCTGTGACTTCCTGCATATGGTATAATGTATTGGCAATTCCGCTATGGCAGCAGCCTAGGATTACTACCGGTCCTGAAGGAGTGTCCAGCAGCAGGAATGCATCATCAGGTACTGTATCTACTGTATTTTTTTCAGAATCAACAAACAGACCGTCAGTTGCTTCAAATAATCCTGGTCTTCTTTTAATAGAAGTTATCATGTAGATTCCTTCATCAAGCTCTACCTGATCTCTGACTATTATAGTTCCCGGGTACCGGCAGGAAAACGATGCATCCTTACAGCTGCCATCATCTTCTTCCGAGTAGCGCTTTGAGGCAAATTCCGCATGGGCATACACTGGGCCAATAAAGCCTTTGTCCATAAGTGCATCCATTCCACCTGTATGATCCCAATGCCCGTGACTGAGAGCCAGCCCAACCGCTTTCTCAGGAACAACATTTAATTTTTCTGCATTTCTAAGAAACAGATCTGTGGCTCCAGCGTCCCATAACCAGAAATTCTTATCAGGAAGCTGAATAGACATGGATAATCCCCATTCTTTTTCAAGATCAGGAGATGTAGTTTCGTTGTCGCAGAGAACTGTTATCTTGAAATAATTTTTATTTTGTCCGCTCATTTTGCTTAGGCCATTTCTGGGGGTCACCCTTAAAGAGTTTGTAATTTATAGAATCTACCAGAGCCTGCCAACTGGCCTCAATTATGTTGTTACTGACACCCATTGTAGTCCACTGAGATTTCCCATCAGTGGATTCAATCAGTACTCGAACATTGGCACTTGTTCCATCAGAACTGCGAACAGCACCCGAAAGTACTCTAACTTTAAAATCCTGAAGTTTTACATTTTTCAGCTCAGGATAAAATGGCTCTAATGATTTTCTCAACGCTCCATCCAGAGCATTTACAGGTCCCTGTCCTGAAGCAGCAGTATGGCTCTCTTCACCATGAACTTTGACAATTACTGTAGCTTCCGAGAAAGGTTCAAGATCCTCTCTTCTTTTGGCGTCTACAACAAAGAAGTTAACAAATTCAAAATATTTTTTGGACCATCCCATAGCCTTAAAGAATAAAAGTTCGAACGAGGCTTCAGCTACTGAATATTCGTACCCCATTTTTTCTCTTTCTTTTATTTCCGTAAGAATGGTCTGGACGGATGGATCATCTTTAGCCAGATCATAACCATACTGTCTGGCTTTAAAAAGAATATTGCTTGCGCCTGCAAGGTCTGAAAGAAGTACCCTGCGGGTATTTCCAACTTCTTCCGGAGTCACATGTTCATAAGTCTTAGTGTTTTTAAGAACTGCACTGACATGGATTCCACCTTTATGAGCAAAGGCTCCCTGTCCAACGTATGGTTGCCTCATGAATGGGCGCAGATTGGCTATCTCAGCCACATACGCAGATACTTCAGTAAGCTTGGCAATTTTTTCTTTACCAATACTTTTGTATCCCATTTTAAGGTCAAGATTTGGGATGATGGAGCATATATTTGCATTACCACAGCGCTCACCGTAACCGTTCATTGTTCCCTGAATCTGAACAGCACCGTTTTCTACAGCGGTAATTGAGTTTGCTACAGCCAGTTCACAGTCGTTATGAGCATGTATTCCTAATTGTGCCTCAGGAATATTTTTTTTAACTTCTCTTATTATTTCTGCTACTTCGTTTGGGAGTGTCCCACCGTTGGTATCGCAGAGCACAAGTATGTCTGCTCCTCCAGCCACAGCGGCCTTTAAGCAGCTCAGAGCATACTCGCTGTTATTTTTGAATCCATCAAAAAAGTGTTCAGCATCAAAAAAGAGATCTTCAACCTGCGACCTCAGGTATGACAAACTGTTAGTTATCAACTCGAGGTTACGATCAAGTTTGATACCTAAGGCTTCGGTGACATGAAAATCCCATGTTTTACCGAATATTGTCAGAGCCTTAGCTTTTGATTTGATCAACGCATTCAGATTTTTATCTTTTTCCGGGGTAGTTCGGACGTTGTGTGTTGAACCAAAAGCAGCAACTTTTGCAGTTTTGAGGTTATAATTTTTTATTTCATTAAAGAATTCTTCATCTGTAGGGTTAGAACCGGGCCATCCTCCTTCAATATAATGGATTCCCAGTTCATCAAGTTTAATTGTAAGGCGAATTTTGTCCTGTACGCTGAGATTTATTTCTTCTGACTGTGTACCGTCTCTTAATGTAGTATCGTATATTTTTACTGTTTTCATTTTCAATTTAAATTTTCTTCGACCGCACTCTGATCAAGACCGAAGGTATTGTGAAGAGTTCTTATGGCAAGCTCGGTGTATTTTTCCTCTATCAGGCAGGTAATTTTAATCTCAGAGGTACTGATCATGAGGATATTGATATTGTCTTCCCTTAAAGCTTTAAAAGCTTTTGAAGCTACGCCGGAATGATTGCGCATTCCAACACCGATAACTGAAATTTTACAAACATTTTTGTCGTACAGAACTTCTTCAGTACCCATTTCTTCCCGGATTGAATCAATGATTTCGAGCGTTTTATTAAGATCAGCTCTGGGTACGGTGAAAGTCATATCTGTTCTGCCGTCACGGCTCGGGTTCTGGACAATCATGTCTACAAGGATTCCCTGTTCTGCTATGGGAGTGAACAGGCTGGCTGAGACACCGGGTACATCCTTAACCCGAGCGAGGGTAATTCGAGCCTGATCTTTATCATAAGCAATTCCTGAAACTAGTAGGGATTCCATCTTTTTGTCCTCCTGAGTGACATATGTTCCGATTTCGTCGCTGAAAGTGGAGCGGACGTGAACTTTAACATTATATTTTTTAGCGAATTCAACTGAACGTATTTGTAATACTTTTGCACCCATACTGGCCATTTCCAGCATTTCGTCATACGTTACGGTATCAAGTTTTCTGGCTTGAGAGCATATATTGGGATCGGTTGTAAAAACTCCGGGGACGTCTGTAAAAATTTCGCAGACTTCAGCTTTCAGAACAGCTGCTATGGCAACAGCAGATGTGTCTGAACCACCGCGGCCAAGAGTTGTGATCCTTTGATTTTCATCACATCCTTGGAATCCGGCAACAACAAGTATGTCGTATTCTTCAAGCATGGATTTAATTTTTTCATTGTCGATATTTAAAATTCTGGCCCTTGTAAAAGCAGAATTTGTTTTGATCGGAGCCTGAAAACCTAAAAGGGAACGGGCTTTAATCCCTTTGTCTTTTAGCAGCATAGTAAAAAGAGCGGTTGAAACCTGTTCTCCTGTAGATACCAGCGAGTCCAGCTCTGCTTTATCAGGAGTTGAGGACCACTCATCAGCAAGTCCTAGAAGTCTATTGGTTTCTCCGGACATAGCTGAAAGTACAACAACAACTTTATTGCCCTTGTTGTATGGGACAAGGACTTTTTCCAAAACTTGTTTCATGCATTTCAGATTTCTGACCGATGTTCCGCCGAATTTTTGTACCACGATGTTCATGTGAACATTTTCTCCTTACCGCATGAATTGAACGGGAATGTTTTATGTAAAAGACTTGAGATGCGACAGCAGATCATTATAGAGATCTGACGCCTCGCCGTGATTGGTCAATTTAATTATTCTGCCTGACTCTGCAGGTTGCCAGAAAAAAAGTATTGCGCTTTCCGGCCATAAATTAATGTCCAGATACTGAACCCACTCTACAACTGTCAAAGATTTTTTGTTGTTCAGCAAATCAAAAAAATCGTCATCAGGGGTCTGTCCTTCCAGTCTATATAGGTCAAAATGATTAACGCGTGGTTTTGTCGGGTAGATATTAAGAATATTGAAACTTGGGCTGCTAACTTCTGCGTTTTCTGCTCCAGGAAGATTTTCGACAAGAGATTTAACCAGAGTAGTTTTTCCAGATCCAAGGTCTCCATTGAAAAAAAAGGGCAGAAATTTTTTCCTGCCCTTAAGAAAATTGGCAAGAGCCAGACCAAGCTTTATGGTGGCCTGCTCATCAGGTAAAATTAATTTCATATCAACCGTTTAGTCATTATTAGTCAAAACTTTTAAAATGTCTTCTTTACCCACAATTCCAATTAATTTTTTATTTTCAATGACCGGAAGTGTGTAAAGTTTTTTATTTATCATTAAATTTGCAATATCTTCAATTGTGGCCTCAGGTGTGATTGTTTTTGGGGAGACTGTCATCGCCTGTTCTACCTTTGTGGCAGATATTTTGGAGATTTCTTTTTCCATTTCTGCGTTTGATGTGAATGCAATATATCCATCAAGCAGAGTGAATAATGAAGGAAGGCGTACTGATTTCTGCTGTGCTACAAGGTCACTTTGACACAATACTCCAGCTAAGCTTCCATCTTCATTAATCACCGGGACTCCATTTATGTGCCTTTCAACAAGAAGTTTAGCAGCTGTAGCAATATCTGTGTCCGGTGTCAGCGTGACAACATCTGTACTCATTATATCTTTGGCTTTCAGCATAATATCTCCTTAAGAACTTTTGGAAGTGAGTTTGCAGTTTCAGTTGAAAGATTACCGCGAAACGGAAAGTCACCACTCAGGTATTGTCCACTTCGTGCGTGCCAGTATACCCCGATTGCGGAGCTTTGCATAGCAGGCAGACCTCTGGCAAGAAGAGAGCCTATGATTCCTGCTAGAATATCACCCGAGCCGCCTGTAGCCAGATTGGGTGCTGAGACTGAACACTGCAGAATTTTGTTGTCTGGGCAGCCTATAACTGTTCCAGCTCCTTTGAGTACGAGGTACACTTTTTTTGACTTTGCATAGTTTCGAGCTGTTTCAATTCTGTGTTTTTGGACTGTCTCAATATCTGAAGAGATAAGGGTGGCCATTTCTCCAGGATGAGGTGTTAAAACAGAATTTTCAGCTAGATTAATATTTGCTTTATGACTTTTTGAAATTGCATAAAGAGCATCTGCGTCAAAAACACAAGGGGGGTGGTTGGCTGATGAAAATTTTTCAACAAGGCTTATAGCTTTTTCAGAACGGCCAAGACCCGGACCTATAACTATAGCCTGAAAGTTGGAAGCGATGGAAATCAATTCTTCTGCAGCCTTATCATCCCAATCTTCTCCGTTCCCTAATCCATGAGTCATCAGTTCCGGCATCCATGTTTTTACCTGTGGAACCAGTTTGGACGGGCAAGCAAGGGTTACAAGACCTGTTCCTGCTCTTAAAGCCCCAAGTCCTGCCAGTTGTAACGCTCCTGTAATTCCTGGAGATCCTCCAACAATCAAAAGATGCCCGGATGTTCCTTTATGCATTTCCGGTGCAGGAAAAGGAATATGCTTAAGAATATTTTCTTCAATTTCAAAGTGTTGTACAGGATATTTGTTTTTAATAAGCTTAGGAATACCTATCGGGCATATAATTAGTTTACCGGTATATTTTTCAGCAGAAGGTTGTCTAAGTCCTATTTTGGCTGCTTCAAATGTAATTGTCGCGTCGGCATGGACAGCCTCAGGTTGCGCAATACCTTTTTCCCCATGAAGCCCTGAAGGAATATCTATGGACAATATGAAGCTTGTTTTTTTAGATTCATTTATTTTATTTACTAATTTTAGAAAGTTAGGACGAAGCTCACCTTCAAATCCTGTTCCTAGCAGAGCATCAATAATAATATCCGCTTTATAAAAATCAGGAATAAAATCTTCTGATATCTGCTTTAGTTCAACTCCTATTTTAGAGGCCAGTTTGAAGTTGTACTCTGCATCCCCAGTATATCTGCTTTGAGGATGGGTGTGGAAAATGGTGACTCTGGCACCAAAATCCATGAGCTGTCTTCCCATCGCAAATCCGTCCCCTCCATTGTTACCGGGGCCGCAAATAATAAAAAATTGTTTATTGCTCAGATCTCCCTGTAGTTTTTGAAGGTTGCGAGTAGCTTCCCTACTGGCGTTTTCCATTAGGATATCGCCATGTATACCTATTTCATTTATGGTTTTATTATCCCATAAATTCATTTCAGCTGGAGTCGGCAGAGGTGAAAACATAAAAAGCTCCTGATTCACAGATAATGTTTAAGAAGAAAAGATCATGATTCCATTATCACAACTGCAACCGCATTGTCTCGACCGTGGGTTAAAGATACCGAAATTCTGTTTACGCAGAGTTCTTTGCTTCTTTCTAGGGCTTTGCCAGTTAAGGAAATTGTTGGTGCTCCAAGATGATTCTTGGCAGTTATGATGGAATGAAATGTTATACCATTGCTGAATCCTGTTCCCAGTGCTTTTACCGCAGCTTCTTTTGCGGCAAAGCGTGCAGCTAAAAATGGGATAGGATTTTTTTCAGGAATCATTTTTATTTCAGAATCAGTTAGAATTTTGGATAGAAAACGCTCCCCGAATTTGTTCAGGGAGCGTTCAATACGGTCAAGTTCTGTGATGTCCAGTCCCAGTCCGACTATCATAAAATTAATCCACAAAAGAATTAATGATTTCAATCATGTCTCTAACAGCTTTATCCAAACCGATCATGATGGCCCTTGCCATTATGGAATGACCTATTGAATATTCACAAATGCCGGGAACTTTGGCAAAATCTTTGATATTTATGTAGTTTAATCCGTGGCCAAGATTAACTTTCAAACCATAGCTCTGGCTTAATTCAATTCCTTTAATAATTTTATCCAGCTCTTTTTTTTGCTCAGGGCGAGTTGCGGCATCTGCAAAATGGCCTGTGTGTATTTCTACATAGTGGGCTCCAATTTTTTTTGCAGCTTCTATTTGTTCCGGATCCGCATCAATAAACAGGCTTGAACGGACTCCCAGTTCATGCAGTGGAGCCAGATAATCTTTAAGTTTTTCTTCATTACCAATGCAGTTAAGGCCACCTTCGGTGGTCAGCTCTTTTCTCTTCTCAGGAACAAGACAGACTGTAGCCGGTTTATATTTTAAAGCTAAAGCCTGCATTTCTTCTGTAGCGGCCATTTCAAAATTAAATTTTGTCTGGATGGTTCTGTTTATGAGTTCTATGTCTCTATCCTGAATATGCCTGCGGTCTTCTCTAAGGTGCATTATTATGCCAGTTGCACCTGCTAGCTCCGCAATTGCTGCCGCGGTAACGGGATCAGGTTCAGTTCCCAGTCTTGCTTGTCTAATCGTAGCGACATGGTCAACATTAACACAAAGAAAAGGCATTGTTATTTCCTCCGGGTATTGAGCCCATATTTATAATTATGATAATATGCACAGCTATAAAATTTTATTCTATCAAATTTTTTAAAAGATATATTTATCAAACCGGAAAGGCAACCGACATTCTTTTGTAACGGATCTCTGGTTGACATTGAATTTGTTCTAGAGCTATCGGGATTAGCAAAAGATTTGGTTATGAGCTGTTTTGAGATTGAAAAAATCATAACTAGCTGAAATTTAAATTATACTTGTTTTAGCCTTTCCGGAGGGCAAATTCGGCAGCTATTACCGGATGACATTTATTAAAATATAGCTGCTTAAAATTTATATTTTGTGGACATTTTTCTGTAAAATATACGAAAGAGAGAGAATTTTATGAATATATGTATTGTAGGGACAGGGTATGTAGGTCTTGTCAGTGCAGCGTGTCTGGCCGAGATGGGTAATCATGTCTGGTGTGTTGATGTTAATCCTGACGTAATTGAAACTCTTAAGCAGGGTAAAATTCATATTTTTGAGCCCGGCCTTGAAGATATGGTTAAGAGAAATTTTGACGACGAAAGGCTTTTTTTTACAACAAGTCTTGAAGAAGGGATAACCAAAGCAAAATTTGTCTTTATTACAGTAGGAACACCCTGTGGCAGTGATGGCCGTTGCGACCTTCAATATGTTGAAGCTGTTGCTCGTGAAATCGGAAGGACCATGCTTGATCCTAAAATCATAGTGGATAAATCAACAGTACCTGTTGGAACAGCTGACAGAGTTAGATCCATTATTGTTGAAGAGTTGGATAAGCGTGGAATGTATATTGATTTCGATGTTGCTTCTAATCCTGAATTTTTGAAGGAAGGGGACGCAGTCAACGATTTCATGAAGCCGGATAGAGTTGTTGTCGGAACTGAGAACGAAGAAACGAGAAAAGAGTTCGCAAATCTTTATGCTCCATACGCCCGCAGTCGTGAAAAGCTTATTTTTATGGGTACCCGCAGTGCAGAAATGACCAAGTATGCAGCTAACTGCATGCTGGCAACAAAAATTTCTTTTATTAATGAAATTTCCGGTATCTGCGAAAAAGTCGGAGCTGATGTTCGTGAAGTCAGGTTGGGTATAGGTTCTGACCATAGAATTGGATACTTTTTTATCTACCCCGGCGTAGGTTATGGCGGATCATGCTTTCCAAAAGATGTTAAAGCCTTAATCAATACTGCAAAAGAAGTTGGAGCTGTACCTGAACTTATCAAGGCCGTTGATTCTGTAAATGACAGGCAGAAAAAAGTTCTCGCAGATAAAATTAAAGAATATTTTGAGCCTCAGGGTGGAGTGGAAGGAAAAACTCTTGCTTTGTGGGGATTGTCATTCAAAGCTAATACAGATGATATGCGGGAATCTTCAGCTCTTGCAATCATATCTGAATTAACAGCTCTTGGAATGAAGATTAAAGCTTTTGACCCTGTTGCACATGAAAATGCCCGTAAAATTTTAAATGAAAACAGCCTTGTTGAAATCGTTGACGGACAGTATGATGTCCTGCCTGAAGCAAATGCTCTGGCGGTTGTTACCGACTGGAACCAGTTCAGGAATCCTGATTTTAAAAGGATTAAAGATTATTTGAAGGCCCCAGTCCTTTTTGACGGTAGAAATTTGTATGACCCCGCATATCTGGGAGATAACGGTTTTGCCTATTTCTCAATAGGACGTAAGCCTGTCTGCAACAGCTAGAAATAAAAGAATCCCTGCCGCAAGGCAGGGATTCTTTTATTTCAGATTGCTGACTAACCCCGTTTTTTTTAAAAGCGGGGTTTTATTACGCCCTATTTCTGTTCGATTTAGTTTGAAAAATTTAAATTTGGTCGATCAAATCCCAAGTTCGAAGCAAAACAGTGAACGGAACTCTCTTTGAAGGCAATAGTTTTAAAAATATCAGAAAATATGCGTCTAGCGCTTAGGATAAGCGCTATTTTCTTCATGTTTTGGCAGGCTGCGCAGAGGAGACTTTGTTCTTGAGCCTTCGAGAGGCCGCGCATTCTGGCATAGCGATGTCCGTGAAGCTCTTTTGCATCAGCAAAACTACGCTCAACGGTTTCTTTTCGACGTTTGTAAAGTCTT
>NZ_AUCX01000022.1 GCF_000429985.1 Maridesulfovibrio bastinii DSM 16055 | reverse complement strand
AAGAAACCGTTGAGCGTAGTTTTGCTGATGCAAAAGAGCTTCACGGACATCGCTATGCCAGAATGCGCGGCCTCTCGAAGGCTCAAGAACAAAGTCTCCTCTGCGCAGCCTGCCAAAACATGAAGAAAATAGCGCTTATCCTAAGCGCTAGACGCATATTTTCTGATATTTTTAAAACTATTGCCTTCAAAGAGAGTTCCGTTCACTGTTTTGCTTCGAACTTGGGATTTGATCGACCAAATTTAAATTTTTCAAACTAAATCAAACAGAAATAGGGCGTAATAAAACCCCGCTTTCAAAAAAAACGGGGTTAGTCAGCAATCTGAAACCCCGAATAAATTCGGGGTTTTTGTTTATCTTAGTAATTAAAGAATTTGCCGTAAAAAAAGTTGAGTTCTTTCAGACTCTGGATTTTCAAAGAAGTGTTCGGGGTCTCCTTTTTCCAGAATCTGTCCATGGTCCATGAACAGAACTTCGTCAGCAACTTCGCGTGCAAAACCCATTTCATGGGTAACAACGATCATTGTCATTCCTTCTTTAGCAACTGTTTTCATTGCGTCCAGAACTTCTCCGATCATTTCAGGATCAAGCGCGGAAGTTGGTTCATCAAAGAGCAGCACCTTGGGGTCCATAGCCAAAGAACGGGCTATAGCCACCCTCTGCTGTTGTCCACCGGAAAGCTGGGTGGGGTATGCCCCTGCTTTATCATGGATTCCCACTTTTTTAAGTAGGGCCATGGCTTTTTCAGTAGCTTCCTGCTTGCTCCGTTTTCGGACAACCATCTGCGCTATGGTTATATTTTCTAAAACAGTTTTATGCGGAAATAGGTTGAATGATTGGAAAACCATTCCAACTTCTTCTCTGATTTTGTTGATATTTGTTTTTGGGTCCAGAATATCAACATCATCAATAAGAATTTGTCCTGAGTCTGCATATTCCAGTCTGTTCAGACAACGTAGAAAAGTACTTTTACCTGACCCTGAAGGTCCGATAACAACTACAACCTGTCCGGTTTCAATAGTGTGAGAAACATCTGACAGAGCCTGAACCTGATGTGGAATATAAAAATTTTTATAGATATTTTTGACTTCAATCATCAGCGTTGTACCGATCTTTTTTCTAGGTATTGAACAAACATGGAAAATGCGAATGTCAAAACAAGGTAGAGTGCGGCGCAGAGAAACCAGAGTTCAAAAGGCTGAAGACTGGTGCTTACAGCTTCTCTTGTAGCTTTAGTCAATTCTCTGATTGCAATTACTCCAAGTAGCGACGAATCCTTAATCATACTGATAAACTGACCTGCAAGGGGAGGAAGAATCCTTCTGAAAGCCTGCGGCAGTATAATATGTTTCATTGCATGATACTTGGACATTCCAAGAGATCTTGCCGCTTCCATCTGTCCTCTGTTGACAGACTGGATTCCTGCTCTGACAATTTCTGCAACATAAGCTCCTGCAAAAATAGCAAGGGAGGCCACTCCGAACCATATTGGTGGAATTTGTCCTATATCATATTTTTGCAGGATATTATTGATCAGCGTTCCGATTACAAAGTACCATATAAAAATCTGTACGAGCAGCGGTGATCCCCTGATAAGTTCAATATAGGTGATTGCGCTCATTTTTAAGGCAGGGTTTGTCGATATTCTTGCCAGACCTGTGAACAGCCCGATTAGAATAGCGAAAACTATTGCAATAGCACTGACCTGTAAGGTTTTATATAGTCCCTCTAGAAGGATACCTGTTTTCCATTCTTTCCTTACTCCAAGAGTGTCGCCAATGAAGACTGAATCACCTTCATATACGTTTACACTTTTTGCAGGGACTTCATACTGCTCAGAAACTCCATCACCGTTAACAACTATGATGGAATTTTTACCATTTTGTTTGATAGAAGCAATCTGTCCGTCAATATCTGTCGGAATGTCAATTGATGCTTCGTAGTAAAAAAATTTGGGAATCCTGTTCCAGTGCCAGACATAATCTACCTTGCTTGTTGCATAGTACAGTCCAAAAAGGACGCAGAATAGTCCGATAAAGAAAACTGTTTTCCAGAATATATTGTAACCTGGTCCTTTTCGAGGATCAGAAGAAGATGGTCCGCTCATATTTAAACTCGTTGTGCCTGACCTGCTTGAAGACGGTCAAAAATTTCAACACATGATTTAGTCTTATAAAAGTTTATGCACTAGACTTTTACCGGACCGGGGAGATTTAAATCTCCCCGGGACTATAATTTATATGCTCTTACTGGAGTGATTTCTTCCAGTTGGTGCTTTTAAACCATTTTGCATAGAGTTTTTCGTATCTGCCGTCATTTTTAATCTGCTGCATGAAGTTGTTGATGAAATTGAGGAAATCAGGATCACCCTTACGAATTCCCCATGCAATTGGTTCATAAGTAAAAGGTTTATCGAGGAAAAAGAGTTTCTTTGCACCATGGTCAGCCATGAAAAGTGCGTTGAAGGGCAGATCATAAACCATTGCGTCAGCCTGTCCGTTTGCTACAGCCATGGCCGCATCTGTTTCTGTGTCGAAAGATTTGTAGTGTGCTTTGGGGAAGTAGCGTTTTGCAGCCTGTTCACCTGTTGTTCCGAGCTTCGCTACAAGAGTGTATTCAGGAGAGTTGAGATCTCTGTGAGATTTAACTTTGCCTTCATGTTTTTTGTTTACGATTACAGTCTGTCCTACGGTGATAATCGGTTCTGCAAAGTTGACCTGAAGGTTGCGTTCCTGAGTTACGGTCATACCTGCTGTAATGATATCTACTTTATCTGTTTTGAGTGCAGGGATAATACCATCAAAGGCCATGTTTACCGGAACAAATTTAACACCCATAGCTTTTGCCAGTTCACGGGCAAGGTCTATTTCGAAGCCGATAAATTTACCGGTCTTATCTGTCATTTCAAACGGAATGTAACCTGAGTCAATCCCGCAACGAAGTTCATTGCGTTTTAATACTGAGTCAATTGTTGAGACTGCAAATGCGTTGGCTGTGAAGCCCAGGATCATAACCAGGGCAAGCAGCAGACTGATCTTTTTCATTACGTCACTCCTTCCAGCAAAAAAGTTATAATAGTAAACAATCGGCATAGCCGAACCATTAAAATCCGGAGCATAATCCCTAAAGCTGACTAGCGTGGCGGCAGTCAGGATTTTTCCCATCTTATGAGCCGGATTTATATCATTAATTAGAACGGGACGGATTTAATATCCGATCAACCGTATTTTCCTTCAGTCAAAACTTCTTTAACAACCATTTCTATTTTGCAAACAGGGCAGGTCGGCATGGATTCCCTTGGGAAGTATACAATCTGTGTTTCTCTGCACTTCGGGCAGATAACCTCAACCGCTTCCTGTCTTTCTTCTTTTTGATGATTAATCATAGTTTTCCTCATTTGCTTAAGAATCGGTAACTCCTACATGTGATTGGCAGAAATTACAAGATACGAAAAAATCAAGGCGTTGATTTAGTTATTAAGGAAACAATATTGTATATAAAAAGGAAAGTTGACACGAGTATTAAATTGTATAATTTTCAATGTTGTCATTTTGAAGGCTGTTTTTTCAATTAATTTAGGGAGGAATTTAAATGTTCAGAAAAGTTTTTCTGATTGTTCTAGCTATGACGTTCGTTGCCAGCGCAGCTTTTGCAGGAGCTAAAAAGGTTATTTCAATAGCTTCGGACTGCACATGGCCACCGATGGAATTTGTTAATTCTGACAAAGAAATTGTCGGTTTTTCCGTTGATCTTATGAAAGCGGCAGCCAAGGCTGGTGGATATGACATTAAAATTTCCAACACAGCTTGGGATGGTATTTTTGCAGGCCTTAAAGCCGGAAAATATGATGCTATCTGCTCTTCCGTTTCAATTAACGAAAAACGTAAAAAAGCAATGAATTTTACAGTACCTTATTTTGAGGTCAAGCAGGCTGTTGTTGTTCCTAAAGACAGTGATGCCAAAGATCTTTCCGCATTTTCCGGTAAGCCTGTAGGAGCTCAGATCGGTACAACCGGATATTTTGCAATTAAAAAAGCTGAAGGTGCTGTTGCCAAATCTTATGATGAAATAGGCCTCGCTATGGAAGACCTCTACAATGGCAGGCTTTCAGCAGTTGTTTGTGATGATCCTATCGCTGCAAACTATGCCCTTCAGAATAAGCAGTATGCCACCAAGCTGAAAATTGCTTTTATTGTGAAAAGTGATAACCCGGAATACTATGGTGTCGCTGTAAATAAAAAGAATAATGAAGTCCTTGATCTCCTTAATAAGGGAATTGAAGCTGTTAAAAAGAATGGCGAATATGACCGTATCAAAGCTAAATGGTTTGGAAAATAGCTGAGATTTAATCCGGACTAAGATGATAACTGCAGACCGGAACCGGAAGACTCCGGTTCCGGTCTTATTCTGAGGGGCCGATAAGATTATGGCAGACAAAGTTGTTAAAATTGACGTTACAGATGGTGCCAGCATTCCCAAAACAGGTGACGGGATAATAAGTGCATGGTGGGTATCATTTATCGGAGCGATTTCAATAATCGCGTATCTGGTAATTGCCCAGCCCGATCCTTACAAAGATATTTTATTATTTGTTCCAGACGGGATACTGGTTACCTTTAAAGTTACTATTTTTTCTATCATGGGGGCTTTGGTTCTCGGGCTGCTCACAGGTCTGGGAAGGCTTTCTAAAAATAAACTGATAAACCTGATAGCTTCTACTTATGTTGAAGTTGTTCGCGGTATTCCCCTTCTTGTTCAGCTTTTTTACATTTATTACGCTTTGGGAAGATTTTTTACTGTTCCCGATACTCTTTCCGCAATTATCGCAATGAGTGTCTGTTATGGAGCATATATGGGTGAAGTTTTCAGGGCTGGCATTGAGTCTATTGATGACGGGCAGACCGAAGCATCCCGTTCTTTAGGATTTAATTCTCGTCAGACCATGTTCATGGTTATTCTTCCTCAGGCATGGCGGACAATACTTCCTCCTGTCGGCAATGAATTTATTGCATTACTTAAGGATACTTCACTTGTCTCGATTATCGCTGTTGCGGATATTTTGCGTAGAGGGCGTGAATTTGCCGCTGAAAGTTTCAATTATTTTGAAACTTATACCATGATCGCGCTGCTGTATCTGCTGATTACACTGATTCTTTCCAGAGGGGTCAGCTATATGGAAAAGAGGTTGAGCCAGTATGAAAAATGATTCAATAATTAAAATCAGCAATGTTTATAAATTTTTCGGTAAGCTTGAAGCTCTGTCTGATGTTTCTTTGGAAGTTAAGCCGGGTGAAAAGGTAGTTATTCTTGGCCCTTCAGGATCAGGTAAGAGTACTTTGCTGCGATCTATCAACAGGCTTGAAGAAATAGACAGGGGTGAAATCCTTGTCGATGGTAAAAATGTTCATGATCCGCAAAATGACATCAATGCCATCAGGCAGGAACTGGGAATGGTTTTTCAGTCATTCAACCTTTTCCCTCATAAAAGTGTTCTGGAAAATTTAACAATGGCCCCGATGAAATTGAAGGGAATATCAAAAGACGAAGCAATCCATACCGGTATGGATCTTTTGAACAAGGTCGGGATTAAAGATAAAGCCGATGTTTATCCTTCCAAACTTTCCGGTGGTCAAAAGCAGCGTGTTGCCATTGCGAGAGCTTTGGCGATGAATCCCAAAATTATGCTGTTTGATGAACCCACCTCGGCTCTTGATCCTGAAATGATCGGTGAAGTTCTTGATGTTATGAAAAATCTGGCGATTGAAGGGATGACAATGGTTGTTGTTACCCACGAAATGGGCTTTGCCCGCGAAGTTGCCGACCGTATTATTTTCATGGATCATGGTAAAATTATTGAATCTGCTCCACCTGAAGAATTTTTTAATTCTGCAGAGCATCCGAGGCTTAAACAGTTTCTTGATCAGATTTTATAGTTTTTCGCAATAAAATCGGCTTTTTTTAGTAAAATGGCGGTCATTTTAGATGGCCGCCATTTTTTTGTTATCTTGATTTAAAAAAAGAATTATGATTTTATTCTGAAATAAAAATAGTAATGTAAGTTGGGATGATAGAACGTTACTTTTATTTTTGGCAGCCAGATCTCTTTATTGTTTAATGAAACTCTTTTGTGTATGTCATTATCTTCTTGGCAATTTTGAATATATTTACTTTTGAATAATTATCGGAGGCAAAAAAGCTGATGGGCGGCAAGAGAATTCTGGTCGTGGATGACGAAAAAATAGTCAATCTCGACATTCAGGTAACCCTGCGCAGGCTTGGATATGATATCGCCGGTGAAGCCGTAACTGGCGAAGAAGCCCTGCAAAAGGCAGCTTCTCTTTCACCCGATCTTGTTTTAATGGACATTAAGCTCCGTGGAGAAATGGACGGTATTGAAGCCGCTGATTTAATTATCAGAAATAATGATATTCCAGTTGTTTTTCTCACTGCTTATTCTGATGAGCAGACTCTTAACAGAGCTAAATTGTCCGGCCCGTTTGGATACCTCCTCAAACCTTTTGAAGAGCGTGATCTTCGTTCTGCTATTGAGGTCGCTTTATATAAGCACACAATGGAGCAGGACCTGAAGCTTGCCATTAGAGAAGCTGAATCTGCAAATGAAGCTAAAAGTTCATTCTTAGCCACTGTCAGTCATGAATTAAGAACTCCTATGAATGGTATCATGGGACTGACCGATATCTTACTCAGTTCAAGAATAAACGCTGAGCAGCGTGATTATCTCAAGCTGATCAAAGAATCTGCCGCTTCACTTTTAGGCGTTCTGAATGATCTTCTGGATTACGCAAAAATAGAAGCCAGAATTCTTGAACTTAGAGAAGGCGTTTTCGATCTGAAAAAAAGTTTGCAGGCAACGATACAGGCTCACGAATCTTTAGCTAAGAGAAAAGGTCTTTTTCTTGAGTGTAATATAGATCCAGATGTCCCCTTAGCCCTGAAGGGAGATTCCGGCAGATTATCGCAAATTTTGAATAATTTAGTCAGTAACGCAATTAAATTTACTGATGATGGTGGTGTGGTCGTCGAAGTTTTTGTCAAGCGTGGCCTGCCCGATAAAAATATTCAGTCTGCCAAAATTGTATTGGAATTTTCTGTTTCTGATACCGGAGTAGGCATCCCTCAGACCAAGGCTGATAAAATTTTTGAGAGTTTCACTCAGCTTGAAAATTATATGACTCGCAATAAAGGCGGGGTAGGTCTTGGACTTACGATTTCATATAAGCTTGTTTCAATGCTACGTGGTGAAATATGGATGGAAACGGAACCAGCTCAGGGCAGTGATTTCCATTTTACTGCGGAGTTTGAGCTGGCCGGTAAACAAAAGAAAAGCGATGAGCAGAGCATTTCTGCACAGGTTTCTAAATTTTCAAAGCCTTACCGTATTCTTCTCGCCGATGATAATATGATTACGAGACGTGTTGTTGAAACTTTTCTAGGTCGAATGGGATGCGAGCTGGAAATTGTTGAAAATGGTATCGAAGCTATTAACATGCTTGAAAAGAAAAATTTTGATCTCGTAATCATGGATGTCCAGATGCCTGTTATGGACGGGTTTGAAGCTACAAGGATTATCCGCTCCGGCAAAACAAAAAATATCAGGAAGGATATTCCTGTGCTGGCTTTGACCGCCCATGCTATGAAAGGAGACCGCGAGAGATGTCTCGATGTCGGAATGAGTGGATATCTTGCTAAACCGGTCAGTGCAGGCAGTCTGATGTCAGGGATTATGTCGGTTCTTGATGCTGCTGAAAATGATGCTGATTCTACAAAAAATTTCAAAAAAAATGATAGTGATCCTGTACTGGATATAGAAGGCACTCTTGGAAGGTTTGAAGGTAATGACGCTTTGGTCCGTGAAGTTTACAGTCATTTTATGAGAACTCTGCCGGGACATGTGGCCAAGCTGGATGAATTCAGTGAAGTGTGTGACGTTGACTCAATGGTTGAGCAGGCAGGAATAATAAGAGGGATGGCTCTTGATGCCGGAGCAAAGCAGATAAGCAGATCTACTGTTGATATTGAAAAGACTGTAAGAACAGCGGATATTGATGCTATACAGAAGGCTGTTTCAAAGTTGAAAAAGCAGTCTGATCTGACATTGTCAGCGATGGCTGAATATCTGTTTAAATCTGATTAACAAACCTATTGCCATTTCTTTAATTTCAAGGTGAATCATGATTCCTGCTAAAAATGAGCTTTTAAAGAGCTCTAAAATATACACAATATCTCTTCTTCTGCTTCTTTTTATATCTCTGGCTCTTGGCTACGCCGTCATAAGGCCGTTTTTAAATACCGTCATTATTTCAATTGTTCTGGCTGGATTGTTTTACCCTTTGAGCTGCCGGATAAGTTCACATATAGGCGGCAGGAAAGGGGTGGCAGCCTTTTTAACTGTGGTCATAATTGTTTTCGCAATCATCATTCCGGCTGTGTTCTTTTTTTTCGGGTTGCTTGGTCAGGGTGTTGATTCAGTTACAGCTATTAACAACTGGATAAAAACTACAGATTTTTCATCTCTCGTAAGCTCCTACAAGTTTGATTATTATATCAAATTAATTCAGGCGAAGTTACCTTTTATTCATATAGACAGTGGTGATATCCAGTCCAGAATATTGGAAATATCTCGAACTTTCGGCCAGATGATGTTGACCTCCGGTACCTGGATAGCAGGTAACACCGCCAGCCTTTTTGCCCATTTCTTAATTATGGCCTTTTTGGTTTTTTCTTTTCTAAAGGATGGGCATCGCATCATAAAACGAGTCTGCTATCTTTCTCCACTGAGGATAGAACAGGAAAATTTTATCATCACAAGTCTTCGTAAAGTTTCTAAGTCTGTTTTATTCGGCAGTATTTTTATTGCTATGCTCCAAGGTCTTGTTGGCGGAATAGGTCTGGCCCTAGTAAGCATCCCGGCTTTATTCTGGGGAACACTTATGGGATTCTGTTCACTGATTCCTGTACTGGGTACCGGGATAGTCTGGGTTCCAGCTCTGATTTATCTATTAATAGTCGGGAAATATACAGCAGCTCTTTTTCTTTTATTATGGTGTGGAATTTTAGTTACAGGAATCGATACGGTTCTAAGACCAATAATTGTTAGAGAATCTTCACGAGTTTCAACTATTTATGTATTTTTATCCATTTTAGGCGGTATTAATGCTTTTGGAGCTTTAGGATTGCTTTATGGACCGTTAGTTTTGACCTTCCTCATGGTTATGCTGGATATTTACGGTGAAGAATTTAAAGACGTTCTTGATAGTAGAAACGCATATTGTCTTGACGATAATGAGGAAGATTAGTTTTTAGTATAAATGTCAAAGGGCATATAGTTTCTTAAGTAAAAATTATTTTTGCTTGCATTTGCATTTTGTTTAAGTAACCTCTCCTCCTTGAATCAGTTATTTTCGAAATTCTTAAATCTAATCAAGCCTAATTATAGCATTTAAATTTAATTATTATGAAATATTGTCGTGTAGTTATTCTGATAGTTTCAGCATTATTCGTCATTGGTTTTTCCGGGTGTGCTTTTATGCATGAGAGCCGTGAACCGGGAAAGGATTATGTGCGCCTTCCAGATAATAAGGTTGAATCCCTGATAAGAAGGCTTACTGAAGAATCAGGGCCTGATTTTAACTGGAATGATCTTGAAGCTGGAATCAAGCATAATATCGATTATCTATCGCACAAAAATCCTGATGGAGTGGCTGTAAAATACGGGACATTTAAAATCAGCTGGAAAATGTTGCTGGAGACTAATGTTGAGCTGTTAAAGCTGCTTCCTCAACTTAATGAACATCCTGAGCTTCTTGAAGACAGTTTCATCTGGTTTGGGCTTGAGCCAAGAACTTTTATGACCGGGTATTATGAGCCGTGGCTTGAAGCTTCAGATAAACAGACTCCTGAATATCCTTATCCGTTGTACCGGGTACCTGATGATCTTAAAACTGTAAATCTGGGTGACTTTCATCACCGCTGGTCCGGACAGAAATTACTGTACCGTGTAGTTGATGACCATATTGAGCCTTACTTCAGTCGGGAAAAAATAGATTATGAAAAAGTTCTTAAAGGAGAGGGGCTGGAAATAGCCTGGGTTAAAGATCTGGTAGATGTTTTTATTCTCCAGATACAGGGTTCAGGACGGCTGGTCTTCCCTGACGGCAGCATAAAGCATGTTCTGTATGCCGGGAAAAATGGTTTAAAGTATGTGTCCTTGGGAAAGGTTCTTATCAACAGAGGGTTGATGCCTAAAGAAGGGATGAGCATGCAGAAAATTCGTAAATTTCTTGAAGAGCATCCCTACATGGTCCATCAACTTCTTATTACCAATCCAAGTTATGTCTTTTTCAGGCTTGATGACGAGGGACCCTTCGGATCTATGAACAGGGCACTTACTCCAATGTCCAGCATAGCGGTTGATCGTAAGGTGATACCCCTTGGGGCTGTTGCAGCTTTGACAACCAATCTTCCTACAAAAGAATCTGATGTCACTAAATCGTTCGCAAAACTCGTGATGGCTCAGGATACAGGTGGAGCCATTAAGGGGACTAGGGTGGATCTTTTTTGTGGATCAGGTGATTATGCAGAGTTTCTTTCAGGGCATCTCAGATCCTATGCCCATGTTTATCTTCCTGTAAGCCGGGCTTTTTTTGAATCTGAATGTGAACAGTAGCAAGGTTGAAGAGTTAATGCCTGATGTTCGTATAGTTCATATTTTTCATAATTGTTTTGTATTGAAAACTTCTGAAGATGTTCTCGTTTTTGATGTTCCTGCTGAAAAAAAGCAATTTAAGAGTCATATGCAGGCCTTGGAAAAAGAGATTACAGGTCAGAATATAACGATTTTTATTTCGCATAGTCATTCTGACCATTTTGATATTAACTTACGTAAAACTTGTTCCAGTGCCGCTTCTTTAAAGATTATTGCCAGTGATGATATTTTAGATATGTATCCTGATTTTGAAGGTGAAGATGTTTTGTCTGTTGAACCTGATGCTGAATATCACGAAGGGCAGATGAGTATAAAAACCTTGATCTCAAATGATCTCGGGGTGGCATTCATAATTACCTTGAAGAACGGACTTAAAATTTATTTTGGTGGGGACCTTGCTCAATGGGATTGGGAAGAGGCTCCTGAAGCGCAACGAAATTTTGCAGCTAAGTTCTTTAAGGATGCAGTAAGTAAAATTGCCGCAGAAGGTATAGATATAGGTTTTTCAAATGTTGATAGAAGGCTTTCCAGTCTTGCTGGTGCTCCTTATTTCGCTCAGCATGTGAAACCTAATCTTTTTATTCCTATGCATGCTTTTGGCAGAACTGCATGGCTGGAAGATATTGATAGCAGACTGGGAATAGCTGCGGATAAATGTTTTATTTATCGTAAGACTGGAGATTTTGTTATTTACCATCAGGGATTTTAAGAATTATTATAGATATTTTAATTAAAATCAGTATGTTATTTTAAAAGCGTATCTTCAACCAAAGATACGCTTTTAAAATTTATTGATGACATTTGCACGGTGGAAGTTTGTAACCACCTTTTCCTGATGGAATTCCATTCGGGCGAACATTTCCGCAAGAGAGCAGTTTTTCGCATTTTTTATTTCCACAATCAGGACATTCTGCAACGACTTCTTTTCCGGGCATTACCAGATTGTCAAATTCTTTGCCGCATTTCGGGCATTTAAATTCAAATATTGGCATTTTTTACTCCTTATCAGGGCAGGGATATTTCCGGATAAAAAGAATATTTTATCCCGGCATAATTGCTTATGCTGTTTTAAGCTCCTCCCTGCAAACGACGTTAATAGAGGTATGTAAAAATCGTATGCTTTTCAAGCCCTGATAGAGGATCATTTTGCAATAATCTAAATATCCATTGAGAAAAGTGTTCCACCGTAATCCATTCCACGCTGGGCAAAAAAGCCGTTCATTTGAGAGTAGACGCTGCTGGCCTGTTGATCCTGCTGATCCTGAATGTCTTTTGCTTTATTTAACAAGGTGTCAATATAACCGTTTGTTTCCTGCAATTCCTGAAGTTCATCATCGCTCAGGTCTCTGGTTTTACTTGTTTCTGTAAGCTCGTTAATGCGACTGTTAAGTTTCCAGAAAAGATTTTTTTCAGTCGAGCTTAAACCTTCGGTAGCCAGATTGCCTACTATCTGTTCCATCTCGTCTAAAATCTCGTTGGCTCGTTTTTTATCTTCTTCCGTCAGCTCTTTATGTTCGTAGCCATAAATTTTATCTATCTGTTTATTTAAATCGTCAGCTTTTTCCTGTTCTTCAGCTGTGAGCTCTTTAGGACCTTCTATTCCGAAAATATCCTTGATCTCATCTTCAATGCTTTTTTCTTTACGCTTTTCTGCTGCGTTGAGGACTCTTCCTTCAGGATAGTGTAATTTTTTCAGTTCCCATTTTAAACTTTCAGCTCTTTGAAGATCGCTCCCTTCTGGTTCCTTGGTGGGTTTTAATTTATAGAGTTCATCAAGCTGATCCTGAAGGTCGTCAACCTGACTTTGTTCTTCCTGTGTAAGTTTTTTCATTTCATCAGGTATGCCACTCATTTTATTGAGCTCTGCCTCAAGTTCATGGTATCTGGCTATCTGTTCTTCTTTAAGGTTTTCGTTTTTGTCTACCCCATATATTTGATCGATCTGGCCGAAATAAGAATTGACCTGATTTTGTTCATCAGAGTTCAAAAGCATGCTGCCAACATTGAACTGCATCTGAATTTGTTTTTTTATCTTTGAAGCCTGAATGGAAGTATTGAAGCTTGAAGCAGCTCTTTCCATTTTTGATTTTGAACTATTTTGAGTTGTCCCATTAGAATTGGGACCGTAAATCCCTGTCTGATATTGAAGTCTTGCGGCTGAAGTTGAGGCTATCATCTCTAAGCTCCATTTTCCTTTGTTTATAAAAATATAGAAAATTTAAGCAAACTTCATGCCTGTAAAAAACAGGAAAATTATTCCATTTAATGAAGCTCCAGAGAGAATATTTTAAGGAGAAGTTTATTTTTAAAATTTTTGCGTGAAGAAATTTCCGGTGTCGAGTTAATATCTGCAGTTTTTAAGCATTAAAGATCGATTGAGGTCAGTTGATTTTATAAATATGAGCTTCACAGGATTATTTGAGAAGAAATAAATACAATCTTGTAGATATATAGTGTAGCTCTTTGAAATATTATGCTAAAATTGAAAAAAAAGGCTTTTTATACCAGTAAATTCTTGATTTGGGAGGACCATTAAAGTATGTTCACTTCCTCACAATCAAACACGACCATTTAGGAGGAGTTGTAATGAGCGCAGCTACTGAAAAAGTGCACCAATTTGAAGATTATCAGAAAAAGTCTGAAGTGACCCCGGAAAATTTCACTGACGGCATTACTGATAACGCTCACAAAGACATGGGAAAAATCGCAGTCATAATATCCATCATGGCTGTAGTTCTTCTCGTAGTTTTCTTTTACGGTCTTAATCAGAACCTTGTAGGTCTGACTTCAGAAGTTAAAGATCTTCAGTCTGTTCGGGGCGAAGTCGCTTCTTTGAACAGCCAGATGAATACTGTTGATTCAAGACTCGGAGAACTGGAAAAAATGCCTCAGCGCACCAGAAATATCATTATGGATGGCATTATCGAGGAAATGAACCAGAAAGCAGGCTACATCAGCCAGCAGGTTAGCGAGGATGATCAGGCAAAACTCGCTAAAGTTCAGGAGCTCCTCAAGGACGTTCAGTCCGGCCTCCAGAAATAGTTTTAACCCTTTTAAAGGGTATAAGGCGCAGAAGTTTTGCTTCTGCGCCTTTTTTATTTGTAGCATGTCAAAAATATCTGCCAATTCACTTTCAAATTGTTTTTTGCTTTTCAATTTAGTTATCAGTTTAATTCAATGTGTTATAAGTACATTAATTAACTAATTGGTCAGGTTAACATATTCGCCGTCCATCCGTGACATTTTCTTAACACATTATTGGTAACTCTCTGCGTGGTTTGAATAGATTTATATTCTAAACAAAATGAGGAAAAAAACATGACTGTTTGTGGAAAATTCAAGACCCTATTGCTTACTGGATTGATTGTTGCTGTCTCCGCAACAACTCCGGCTTTTGCCAAAACTAAAAAGGTTTCGGTTTATAATGGTAAACCGGCAAAGTACGTTTTTCTTTTCATCGGAGACGGAATGGGTATCCCCCAGAGAATGGCTGCCGAACATTTTATAGGCAAAAAACTCACCATGGATCAGATGCCGGCTCAGGGGCTGACAACTACTTATGCCGCAGACCGTTTTATTACCGGGTCTGCCGCTGCTGCAACTGCTATTGCTACCGGACAGAAAACAAATATTGGTATGCTCGGTATGCGTCCTGATCAGCGTCATGTAAAATCCGTAGCTGAAATGGCCCGTGATATGGGTAAAAAAGTTGGTATTGTTTCCAGTGTATCTATCGACCATGCAACTCCTGCAGGTTTTTACGCACATGTTCCTGCTCGCGGTCAGTATTATGATATTGACGTAGCTCTTTCTGAAAGTAATTTTGATTTCTTCGGTGGTGGAGGACTCAAAGATCCCACAAATAAAAAGAAAAATTCATCTGATTTCCGTGGAAATGCTTTAGATCTTATCAAAAAGGCCGGATATCGGGTTGTAACAAATAAAGATGACTTTATGTCTCTCAAGCCTTCTGATGGAAAAGTTATTGCTTGGAACGCATGGCTTCAGGATGCAAAAGCGCTGCCTTATGCAATGGATATGAGTTCCAAGGACATCACTCTGCCTGAGTTCACTTCCAAAGCTATTGAAATGCTCGACAACCCCAAAGGTTTCTTCCTCATGGTCGAGGGTGGAAAAATTGACTGGGCCTGTCATGCTAACGATGCTGCCGCCTTTATTCACAATACCGTTGCCTTTGATGACTCCATTGCAAAGGCTGTAGATTTTGCCAAAAAACATCCTGATGAAACATTGATTGTTGTTACTGGTGACCATGAGTGTGGTGGACTCACACTCGGATTTGCTGGAACAAAATATCAGTCCTATTTTAATGCTCTGACTCCTCAGGATATTTCCTTCCAGCAGTTTACTGATCAGGTGGTAGACCTTTGGAAGAAAGAAAATAAAGGTCAGAAATTTGAAACTTTTGAACCAACTATAACTCACTATTTCGGACTTAAATTTGCCGGAAATGCTAAAAAAGATCCTATGGTTGTGAAAGACTATCAGCTCGCAATGCTTAAGGATGCCTATCAGCGTACTATGAGCGGTGAAAAAGTCGGCGACCCTGAACTTTACAATATGTATGGAAGTTATGATCCCCTGACCGTTACCATTACTCATATCCTTAATAATAATGCTGGTCTCGGATGGACTTCTTTCAAACATACAGCCGTACCTATTTCAACTTCCGCAATGGGCGTTGGTAGTTCTGTTTTCGATGGCTACTATGACAATACGGATATAGCTCTTAAAGTAATGTCCGTTCTGGGCGCCAAACCTTCAGTAAAAATCGTTGATAACGGATCAGCTAAACTTGCTTCTAACTAATAAAAATTATTTATAATCTTTTGATACAGGGTGGAGCATAGTCTTCACCCTGTTTTATTTAGGATTAATTATGTCATTTTCTGTTAAAAATCTGGATAAAGACGCTCTGCTGGTTCTTTTTTTTGCAGTACTCACAGTGGCAATGTATTTTATGCCTACAGAGTACGAAGGACGTATCGCCGGTAACGCTGAAAGGGTCCGTGGCGAAATTCTTTCTGTAAATAATTCCGATGTTCATATGTTCGGCATGGTTAAGACCGGACCTCAACAGGTTAAACTTAAAATCCTGAATGGAAAATTCAAGGGAAGGGTTCTTGAAGCCCAGAACGATCTGCTGGGACGTATGGATAAAGATAAACTGTTCAGTCCCGGAGATACTGCTTTTGTAGTTCTTTCGTTAAATGATAATGGGGATATTGTTTATGCCAATCCTCAGGACCACTACCGTATAGCAACTGAACTTTGGCTTCTTGGAGTTTTTGCCCTACTTTTAATTGTCTTTGGCGGCTGGACAGGGGCAAAGGCTTTGCTGTCATTTCTTTTTACAGCAATGGCCATATGGAAGATTCTAGTTCCATGGCTTCTTAATGGTTATAATCCTGTTATCCTTACTATGACTATCGTCATTATCCTTTGCGCAGTTATCATATTCATGGTTGCAGGAATAAACCGTAAAGGGACTGTAGCTTTTATCGGGGCTATCTCAGGTGTTATTTCAAGCAGTCTGATCGCAGTATATTTCACTTACAGTCTTAATCTGCATGGTGCAGTTATGCCATTTGCTGAAACTCTACTGTACTCTGGATACGGGCATCTTGATCTTACCAAGATATACATAGCTGCTATATTTTTGGCCTGTTCAGGTGCGGTAATGGATTTGGCAATGGATGTTTCCGCAAGTATGGCTGAGGTCGTGCTCGCTCATCCGGGAATATCACGTATTGAGGCTTTGAGGTCAGGACTTAGAGTAGGTCGCGCTGTTGTTGGAACGATGACAACTACTTTGCTGCTTGCCTACTCAGGAGGCTTTATAACTCTTCTGATGGCTTTTATGGCTCAGGGTGTACCTGTAGAGAATACTTTCAATTTTATTTATGTTTCAGCTGAAGTTGTAAAAACTATTGCCGGAAGTTTCGGACTGGTAGCAGTTGCTCCTTTTACAGCTGTCGCAGGCATGTTCATATATGTTTCCAAGTCAAAATAATAATTAATACTTTGTTCCGGGAAGCCTTCTCAGCAGTAACAATATTCCCTTGCTGCGAGGTAATTACTTTCCAAAGTTTCATTTACTATTTATATTGCATGTGTCTTATTATACATATCGTATTTTTTTAGAGTGTTAAGAAGATAATGTACTAATTATAATAAATGGGATTGTTAATGATTGAATGGCGGTCTTTTTTAAGTCTTCCCGGGATTTCTTTCCGTTTAAGTGTTATCTATCTTTCTTGTATCTTAATTGTTTTTTCTTTCGGTGTAATATTTCTCGATTCAGTGTATGCCGTTATAATTCTGTCTTCTTGCCTCTTATGTGTAATACTTATTACAGCAATTATTCTATTTTATTCTTCAAATGAAGATAATGACTATAAAAATTTAAAAAATATTGATTATAACAAACAAAAATCAATAGTTAATCAACTTAGCTATCAAAAAAAATGTTTTACTAAATCTAACTCAGGTGGAAATAATTTTAAATTTATTAATAGCAGACTTTTCAGTACCATTAGAGCTGGAATTATAATTGCTGAACCAGTAGCTAATAAGATTATTGATGCTAATCCATTTGCTCTTAAAGTTTTAGAAAATGAACTTGAAGATATAAAAGGTCATTCATTACATGAATTTTTTGTTCCTTTTGCTGAAGACTGCCCGATATGCAATGATAGTAATGAAGAACTTTGGAATTATTGTTTACGTTCTGTTCACAATAAGGATTTATACATTATCTTAACAGTTTCATCATTTAAAGGTTCAAAAGGTGAGCGGCTTCTACTCGAAACTTTTATTGATATCAGTGAGCTTGAACTAACCAAAATTGCGTTGGAGCAAGCTGTAAAGCAGGCCGAAGAAGCTAATAACGCTAAAAGTTTATTTCTGGCCAGTATGAGTCATGAGATACGCACGCCTATAAACACTATTCTCGGGATGACTGAACTGTTGCACCGGACTGATATCGACCCGGAGCAAAAACGGTATATTGATATAGCCAGATCATGCGGTCAAAACATGCTCGGTCTTTTTGGAGAGATTCTGGATTTTTCTAAGATAGAATCCGGTAATATCGAGCTTGAAGAAAATGATTTTGATTTAAGGGATGTCATAAGTAAAACCGTTGAAGAAATCGCTCTGACGGCACACAAGAAAGGGCTGGAAGTTGCGGTTGTGGTTTCAGAAGATGTCCCTTTATTGTTGAGAGGTGATTTTCTCAGACTACAGCAGATTTTGGCTAACTTGATGGTTAATTCGTGCAAATTTACTGATTCCGGTGAGATTATTCTTGAGGTGGAATTTCTTAGCAGAGAGACTGAAAATTCAGGAAGATTGGTTTTTAAAGTTAGTGATTCCGGAAGAGGGATTCCTGAATCCAGACTGGATGATATTTTCGATAGCTTCACTCAGGTTTCGGTAGATGATCTGAATAGTGGTGGAATCGGTCTCGGGCTTTCTATTTGCAAGAAGCTGGCGTGGATGATGCGGGGTAAAATTTCAGCTTCAAATCTTCTACAGGGTGGGGCTGAATTCTGTTTTGAAGCTGTATTTAAATTTTTGGAGGATCAGAGCGAGGAATCTCTTATAGATATTACCGGGATGAAAATGCTTGCGGCTGTCCCCAATATTCATGTCGCAAAGAGCTTAGAAGGTCTTGCTGTAAAGTTTGGTGGGAACCTTGAATGTGTCTATGATTCTGTTGAATTGTTAAAAACTGTCGCAGCAAAGCATAAATTTGATGTAATTTTTATTGATGTTTCAATTACGGAATTAATTACAGACCTTTTAAATGAGATATTAAAATATTCAGCAGATCTAAAAATAGTTTTATTGGTTAAGTTAAATGAACTAGGATCGAAATCGTTTCAGCAAAAACATCCATTAGTAAAAGCTGTTATCGTAAAGCCTGTCCATGAATTGAATTTTATTGAAACTTTTGCCTCGTTATTTCCTAATGAAAACTATCTGGAAAAGAAAATGATCAGCTCAAAACAGGATTGTTTTGAGAAAGGGACCAGTGTTCTGCTTGCTGAAGATAATTATTATAACAGAATGCTGGTTAGAAGTTTGCTGGAAGGATGTGGAATTGAGCTGGTAGAGGTTGTTAATGGAGCTGAAGCCGTTGAACAATTTAAGGTTAGAACTTTCAGTATTGTTTTGATGGACGTAAAAATGCCGGTAATGGATGGAGTTGAAGCTATAGGCAGGATTCGTAGCTATGAAAAAGAGAAACAGCTTCACAGAACTCCAGTGGTAGCTTTTACAGCAAATGTTTTTAAAGAAGACATAGACAGCTATTTTGAAGCTGGTTTTGACAGTACTTTATCTAAGCCAGCCTCATACTCTCAGTTGATTGATGTATTTAGGGAATATTGTTTTAAAAAGGGCGGCGAGGATATTTCTACTCCATCTCAGGCGGATATGAAGATTTCTAAACTAAAGCTGGAGTTCTATGAGTATGTGGTTGAAGGCTGTGAAAGAATTCTTAACAAGTTAATACCTTCTGGAGATTGGGATACTGTTTTCAGCATCGCACATGATTGGAAAGGCACAGGTTCCGGGTATGGTTATCAGGATGTTACGACTGTAGGGGATGAGGTCTGCCTGTTTATCCGTGAAGGAAAAGTTGAGCAGGTCGCAGAAGTCCTCGAGGATTTTTTGCTTTCATATAAAGAAAAACGGCCATGAAAATATTCACAGCCGTTTTAATTGTTTATGATACAATATAATTAATGTTTTTTAGCATAATTAGCTGAATTTATTCCGGCAACGCAACCTTCTCCTATTGCTTTTGCCATTTGAAGCGGCGGTCCGCAAATGTCGCCAGCTGCAAAAATTCCCGGCACGTTTGTTTTTTGCTGTTTGTCGGTCTGTATAAATTTCATGCTGTCATCAAGTGCTACACCCAATGTTCCTGCTAAAGACATTACGCCTTTGGCTCCCAGTTCGATGAAGACTCCATTGACAGGAAGAGTAACTCCGTTATCGAGAACCAGCCCATTAACCTGACCATTTCCCTCAATCTCAGTTACTTCAACATTTTTATGAATTTTGACATTTTTATCTGTCAGTTTTTCCAGAAGATCATTTGAAAAATTAATTTCTTTGCATATTAAATGAACATTTTCAGTCAGCGCAGCCATGTGAAGAGCTCCACCAGCTGCGGCACTTTCATCACCCACAACTGCAACCGGTTCATTTCTGAAAAAGTTACCATCGCAATCTACGCAATAGCTGACACCTTTTCCAAGGTATTCTTTTTCTCCGGGGACTCCAAGTTTGTTGCGGGTTGTGCCTGTTGCTATAATAACTGATTTTGCTTTAATTTCTTTACTTTCAGTAGTGATAGTGAAGGTAGCACCTTCAGATTCTGCCTGATCTGGAGCTGCAATTTTAAGTACATCTTCATCAAGAAAAACTGCTCCGAATGTCTGGGCCTGCTCCATACCTGTTTTAAGTATCTTTGATCCTTCAATACTGCTCATGCAGCAGAAATTTTCAATATGCGCCCATTTCAGGCTGCTTTTGTCCTGCTTGCCGAGAATGAGGACAGATACATTTTTTCTGGCAGAATGAATGGCAGCCTGAAGGCCGGCAGGTCCTGTTCCTAAAATAACAACATCATAATTGGTATCACTCATTTTAAATCCTGTACCTTATAGTTTTATTTCGTATTTTAAATTCGCTAAGATTTTGAGTCGTGGTTAAGAAACCTTTCACTAATAAAAGTATACTGTTTTTTATGAAAGGCAAGTAGGGGAGCATTACTGGTTTAAAACTTTTAAGATTTCCGGGCGCAATTCCTTTATTTGACGAACGTCCGGCAGACTCCCAAAAATTTTGTTTATATATCCTCTCCTGATAATTTCCTGCCTGCTCCATCTGAAGTTCAGGTCGTAGGACCAACTTAGTAGCATCAATCTGAAATCATTTACACATTTCATATCTGAATAAAGAGCAGACTGATGTTTATTAATACTTAGCAATATATTTTCGCTTAACATCTCCGGGATCTCTTTTAACCCTAGGAAGGGTACATTACCGTTTTCATCCGGAGAAGAAATTGAGTCCAGCAGGACTCTCATTATATCAATTTTATCGCAATCTCTGACAATTTCAGTAACAGTCTTTAGCTCCTGCCTGATATTTTCAGGGATTGATCTTCGGTTATGCAGGGCAATGGCCCCGTAAACGGTTCTTCTCATTTGATCAGGCAGATCTGTGAGAAATTTTTGGGAGCAAAGTACACCTACTCCGAGTCTGGCATGGTTCACTGACTCATTGTCATTGAATGTGCCGTATTTTTTGAATTGTGGAAATCTCCCAATATCATGGAAGAGACAGGCTGTTAAAGCACTGTTGATGATTTTTTCTTCAAGCTCTGTTGCTTTTGTCAAATTAAAGCAGTTTTCAAGAACGTTGAAAGTGTGGCTGTATTTTAGATTGAAATTTTCTGGGAATTCAGAGTCGGAATTTAAGTAATTTTGGGTGAAAATTTCAAATTTCCTGACTAAAATGTCTAGATCAAACATTGTCAGCTCTCTATTTCTCTTTTTTTAAACTTATATTCAAGTTCTGAAATTTTACCTGATTTAAATTTATTTTCCAACTCTTCAAGTTCAGCTTTTCTCATTTCTTCTGCTTCCCTGTCCAGCTCATGGTCACGAAAAATACCTTTAGGGCCGAACAGGACTCTTAAGAAAAGCACTATGAAGCCTAGAATGAGGGCTACGAAGGCAAATCTGGCAACTGCCGACCATGTTCCTCCAAAACCGGGTCCAAACGGCCAGCCCCTCCACTGAGGATCGTTTGCAAGGTTGTTCAGTTCAGAAATTAAAGCTGTAATATCGAGCATATTTGTGGTCCTCTTTTTTGAAAAGAGTACTACTCGTCATTTAAAAGCTTCGCAAGGTTACCAACTGTATGATTTAGCGGTTATTGTAGACGAACCGGACTTTTTATTGCTAAATCTACAAAGGATTAATTCAACGAAAATTATTTAGGAGATATTTATGCGCATTCTTGTTGTGGAAGATGAACTTGCCAGCAGAAAATTTATGACCCATGTGATGGGCCGGTATGGTGAATGTCTTTTTGCGACGGATGGAGCAGAAGCTGTTACCATGTTTAAACAGGCCTTATTGGATAATGATCCGTTTGACTTGGTTTGCATGGATATAATGATGCCCAGAATGGATGGGCATGAAGCCCTCAAGATGTTGCGTAAGGTTGAAAAAGCAAATGGAATCAAACCTAAAGATGAAGTTAAAGTTATAATGACAACAGCTTTAAGTGATCCTAAAAATGTAGTTGAAGCATATTATCAGGGTGGAGCAACTTCATATCTGCCTAAGCCTATAAGTATTGAGTCGGTTGAAGGCGTTATGTCTGAACTCGGTTTTTTGCAGATAAACAATTAATAAACTTTGTGGACTTTAGAAAATAAATCCTTAGAGTTTAATTATCCACGCTTTCCCGGCGAATGAATTCTGTGTTCTAAATTAAGTGATATTAAATTGTAATTATGTAAGTTATAGTAATAGTTATAACATATTTTTTGAGGAGATTAATGAAACTTTCAAGAATTTTGATTTTGTTGCTCACTGTTTTTTGCATAGTCGCTTTTGTCGCGGCTGAAGCAAGTGCAAAAAGATTTGGAGGAGGACGCTCTTTCGGTGGTCGCTCTTCTTATTCAAATAGTTTCAGCAGGTCTGCACCTTCTTCTTCAAGAAGCTTTGGTTCCAGTTCCAGAAGTTCTCAAACTTCTTCCCGTACGGGCTTCGGCCGTGGTGGAATGGGCTTAATGGGCGGACTGCTTGCCGGATCTTTGCTTGGCTCCATGTTTTTTGGCAGAGGAGGCATGGGCATGGGACCGGGACTGCTCGATTTTGTTTTAATAGGTATTGTCATATTCTTTGCTTTGAAATTTTTTAGAAATCGTGGCCGCGGCTCTTCCGGAATGCAGGACGGTTACTATAGGAGAGGGCCTGATCAGGATTACTCTGATAGAAATAATTATTCAAAAACGACTTTTGAACGCCGATCAGATTCGGCATGGGATCATCTGTCATCAAAACCTTCAGGGAATGCTTCTCACGATCAGCAAGCCCCTGAAGGAGCTGTCCCGCCTGATTTTGATCAGGAGGATTTCCTCAAGGGAGCTAAAGCCATGTATACAAGGCTTCAAAACTCTTGGGATGATAGAAACCTTGAAGATATAAAAGCTTTTACGACAAACGATGTTTATACGGAAATAGCTAGGCAGGCATCCGAAGACCCAGGTCCGTCGACTACAGAAATCCTTTTGGTAAATGCGAGACTTCTGGAAGTTAAGGATGAAGGAAAGGATACTGTGGCAACGGTTTATTATGATGTTCTGCTGCGTGAAGACCCAAGCCAGTCACAACCTTCACAGGTTCGAGAGGTCTGGCACTTTATGAAAGACAATACGTCTAACGGAATGTGGAGACTTGACGGGCTTCAACAATTGGAAGACTAAATTAAAAGGACGCTGCAAAAACAGCGTCCTTTTTTATTCTGGAGAATTTTATGAATAAGCCTATTGAAAAAATTGATTGTGAATTAGAACCATTGATTGAAAAATTTATGAAAAATTCATGGTCTGATTTTGAAATTATGCAGAATGCTTATTCTAAAAAGAATTACACTGAGGTTCAGCGGATTGGTCACAATATCAAAGGCTCCTCACTAAATTACGGTTTTCTGCTGATGGGAGAACTTGGCAGAAAAATTGAAATATCTGCTGCAGGTGAGAATGATGTTGAGCTAGAGGGGCTTTTGAATGATTTTAAGGATTATCTTGAAAATGTTGTTGTTGAGTTTGTAGACTGATTTGGCAGCTTTTTAAAAGAGATATGCGCCTTTCCCCGTTATGAGGAGCAGGGTGTTTCCACCGTCTGCGTATGGCGCATTAATTTTTTTCTTTTGGGCGACTCAATTCGCCAGATTTATTGTATTTAAATTCTATTTTTTATAACCCTCCGTTAAGGTTCTTCTCTCTCTTATCTTAGAAATAATCATTCGGTTTTCACAGTCAAGTATCATTCCTGAAAAAAGATTCCATTTTTTCAAATAATATTCCTGTCAAAAATTTATCGATCCTTATTTAAATCAATTTTAGAATTTTGGTTTGCTCAAATATGGATATCATATTGATCAAAACATTTAATTGAACAATTAAACAAAGTAATAAAATGTTTAAATTAGCTTTACAAAGGTAATTATTTTTTATATATATTGATCATATTAAAAATAAACAACAGGTGATCAACAATATGGGCGATCAGCTTTTAAGTCTAAGAGAAATAGGTAGAAGGCTTGGTATTCCTCCTTCTACTATTGTATATTATAAAGATAGGTATAACAGGTATATACCTAGCTCTTGCGGTAGTGGGCGTCGTCAGAAATATCCAATGGAAGTTTTGGAAATTTTTAGGAGGATTAGAGAAATGTATGGAATGAATTGGACAACTGATCAAATTGAAAAAGAATTATCTTTAAAATTTAGTCTGTTAGTTGATAGAATAAATAATGATCAACAAGTGATCAATGATGCCGGACTTGATCACTCAAGTGATGTGCATGCCATCGTCAGCAGTTTATCAGCAGTTTTAGGTAAAATTTCAGATATGCTGGCAAACCAGACTCTTTTTCAGTCTGAAATCAGAGATCTCCGGGATGAAGTTGCCGAGATGAGAAAAGAAAAAAGATCTCTTGAAAGCAGGCTTACAAGCAAAATTCAGACTCTCTCACTTGAAGTGGAGAAATTGAATAAAGATCGCGATAATCTTTTTTCAAGACTGAATGGTTCACATAAGTTTGAAGATCAGGATGTTTCAATGTTTCCGGACGAAAAATACCTTGAGAATCCTTTGGTAATAAGAAATTCCCACGGAGATTATCTAGGTGTGCTGGGGAGAGAGAAGCGGCACTTTTCTCTGGAAAATTTTGTTGACCTTCTCGAAAGCAGTATAACTTCAAGAAGAAGTGTGGATATAAACTGGAAGAAGGGACACGATTCTTGGAAACTGGTTATTGTTGCCAGAGATAATGATTCTGGAGAAGATAAGGAAATAATTTTGTCTACTAGGAAAGTAAAAACACCAAGTGACAATATTGTAACCCAAATAGTCGAGATGTCTATCAATGAAAAGGAAGTACCACAAGCTCTTTTGCTTAGTCTTTTCAAGCAAATAAAGGATAGTTTTGCATAATTTTGATTTAAAGTGATTCTCTAGATAAAATCTTGATATTTACCTGAAATGGACTTATTAAAATAATAGTTTAATGTATATAGTTTCAGGAGGATCAGGATGCCTCAAGTTGCGGCCAGAATTACGAATGATCATGAGCAATGGTTGAAAAATTATTTTAAAACCAAAAGTGCAGGGGCTGAATTTATTCTTCCCTGGGCTGTGGATATGTTCTTTAAATCATTAAGGTCGGCATCTAAAGAATTTAATATTCCTGAACTGAAAACAATTCTTGAGGCGTATAAGGGGATAAAAATTCTTCCTAATCAAAGTAAGGGAGCATATCTCTCGTTGAGGGTCGAAGAGGCCTGCGATGTGGATGAAGTTCATGTGCAGTTTGGAGCAAGTAAAGTAAGTTTGGAAAGTAAACTAAAAAGATTATCTGACGTTCAGTCTACAGCAATAATGATTTGGGCGAACGCATTCTGGGTCAGCAAAGTCTGGAACGGAGTTTCCTTTGATGAGTATATAAAGCTTACCTGTTCCTGATTTGATTTTCTGTAAAAGCTATCAGCCCACGCTTGCCAAGATCTTTTAAAAACGATGCGGTTGCAACCTCTGCCTCTCGTTGCAGCACATTATATTCCATAGCAAATTCTGTAGCTATTTTTTTTACTGATTTATTCCCGTCTATCCTTTCCCATACAAATTTACCCATTTCATCCAATTCCAGTTTTTTCAGAGGGGCGTGGTTATCTTTCCACATTCCAAACCTCTTTGCCACGTCAGCAAGCAACGGTTTCAACTGTAGCGGATATACCAGTAGAAGATTCTCAGTATTGTTTCTCTCTTCTTTAACATCCTGATTCTTTACGGGCTTAAACGATAATGCCTGAGTTCTTGAAAGTTCCGGCGCACTGGATTTCTTTTTACGAAATAATGCCATAATTCTCGAAAATATTTTGTGTTATATCAGCTGGCAAAGGTTTTCTGGATTTTACCAGAACAGCTGTAATTCTACTCGAATTTTTTAAATATCTTATTTCAATGCGTCCGAAAGGTCTTTTCCTTGAGCTGATTTTAGAAAGAGTTTTTGCTGTCGTTGACGGTTCTTTATCCTGACCGAAAATACTTGTTGATCCTGAATCAAATTCAAATTCAGCAACGGAAAGTCCTAGTGATTTGATTTCGTTTTTGAAAGCATCACGGGCAAAATCACCAAGACTCTTATTTTTTAAAATAGTTTCAGCCGGGCTGAACCTGTAAAGCGATATAGTGTCCAAATCGTCTTTGACCGTTATATTGAACCGACCGGGCTTGAACTCATAAGAGTCAAGATTAAGGTTGCCGGGGAGCAGGGCAGAAATATCGTAAATACACCATGGTGTTTTTTCTTCATCATTATGGAATTTGAAAGATTCAAAAATACTGAGAGCGGCTGTATTTAGTTTTTCTCCATCGTTTCCGATAAATTGAATTAAAGCTACCTGAGAGGCTTCAGGACAGTTGAACATCACTCCATGTCCCATAGTCAAATCTGATTTCCAGTAAAAGGCTGTGGGGTCATACTGTGAAAGAGGCTCTTTCCAGCTTGCCGGCATTACAGTTGATTCTATTTTTACTCCAGAGGCGTTTTCAACTTTTTTAGTTAACTGACGGAAGAAGTTCTTTTCATTATATTTATTATCTGTTTTATACCAGCGGATTTCAATGCATGGTTTATCACCATCATCTAATTGGATAAATTTTTTATCTATCCCGCTGACTTCGTGAGCAACTGGGACATTAAAACTTATTCCATCCCAGGCTATTTTTTTATATTCCATTTATGCCGTTTCCTTGAAAAATCATGTAATGCAGGGCTGTTACCTTTAGCTTCAATTAACCATTATAATTATTCGCAGATAAAAAGAAACCCTTTAAAATCGAGGTTTTTTAAATAAAATTAAGTAGTGAGTCAATTAGTAGGCTAACTTTCCAAGAGACTTAAGTATTAATGTGCAGCCCATTGCAAACATACCTGTCAGTCCCATTCCACATGAAAAACCAGCTAAGAGAACAGGAGCATATTGTCGCCACATTTTGCCATATTTTTTTTGGAAAAAGAACCTTCCCAGTAAGGCTCCGGTTACTTCAAGAATAAAACCATGCGGAGTGCTCTGACCCAGACCACGGACTACGCCATAAACAAGAAGTACCGGGAGACCAAGGACGTTTAGCACCGCATAAAGCAGCAGCCCGAGTCCTATGCCTGAAAAAATTATAGGTGCGCTTAATGCTTGGAAAAATAGTGAGTTTCCCTCAAGTGTCGAGGTCTGCATAAGCAGAGTATTAAGAGCCTGAAGGTGCCATAATTCCTGAGCGTATGGATAACTGGAAGACGGTATAGGAGCCAGTTGCCATATAAATTGCGAAAAAAGCAGACTGGAGATCATAACGACCGGGAAAACTACGATCTCAGCTTTGATAATACCTCTGATTGATGTTCCGGTTAATTCAATTTCTCGGAAATGGACAGTTGCTTCACCGTAGTTGTGAATTGGTATGGGAGCATACCAGATTTCTATGCCGTGATATCCGAAAAATTTTGCCCCTGCTATAAAGCTGGCTTCTCTTACAAGCGGAAGGCTGACAAACTGTCCGGCGATACCTTCCATCCTTGCGGTAATATATGAAATGATCGGAGTATATATGAAACCGTAAAGAATAAAGAACAGCCACGGAAAATTGGGTACCAGAAAAAGGCATATACCGACGTATGCTAGAGTAGAGAAAACATAAATTCCTATCGAAACCCAGAAATTTATATCACCTCTGCCCGGCGGCGGCTGAAACAGTTTGCTCCAGGACTCTCTGTTCTTGGCATGTTCACCGCGAAAAGATTTTATAACATACCATATTCCCACAAGACCTATTGCAAGGCCCAGCCCTATGCTGAAACTCATATAGAAATCAAAATTATTGGCAAAAACAGTTTCAACTGTTTCCATGCCCGGATGCCATCTGTGCAGAATTCCATGACTGTAGAGGACAGGGTTGGAAACAAAAGTGATAATGACTCCAATAAGCCCGCCTATAACGGCCCAGAAGGGGAGTACCATTCCTACAAAAAGCAATCCCAGATCAAGCTGGATACCGGTTGCGACTGCCGGTAAAGCTTTTTCAGTATACGGCGTAAGCTCAACCCAAGGTATGGGGATAAGTCTTATCGGTTCTGTAAAAAGTAATCCTGAAACCGCGGGTAGTAGAACGTATACCGCCCCGAAAGCGAGACCTATGACACCTCCTATGGAAAATACCCGCCATTTCCAGCTGGCTTTCTTTTCTTCGGTGGATTCGGCAAGAGCCATAGTTCCCAATGCACCAACAGGAGCCATGGGAAAGGGCAGTTTTTCAACATCCGAGGTAATGCGGTAAAGAGCGTATCCCAGTCCGAAATGGTCAATACGTTGAATAATTTGAGCCCCGATGAGGAGCAGTATTGGAATAAGCCAGTCCCGATGAAAAAAGGTTCTCTGAATGAGAGACTCGGAACCGGGTTGAGGGGCAACCCATGAAGGAATAAATTCCGTGAGCCCGAGCATTCTGGCTGCATCGGATTGAACTATGTATTGTTGCCACAAAAGCCCTGAAAATGGAGACGCAAGGGCTGCTCCGGCCATATAATATAATAGGAAAATTTCCTGCTGTTTTAACTCGGTGTATGATCTTTTAGCTATTTCAGCAAAAAGGATGATAGTTACCCAGCGTGCGGCCGGTCCAATACCCTGACCGATTACCAGTTGCAGGTACATGCTCCCGGGCATCATCAGAAATCCGATGAATACAGCTCCGACTATAGTTTTCCAGTCAAAACCTTCTTCGAATTTTTTGGGAGTCTTCAGTAAATCCCTATATTCTTGCAGCTCTTTATCTTCGTACATTTTCTGCTCCGCGGCAGTTTAAATTCTAGAGTATTAATGACTTATCCCGGAAGAACCTGATAACTTTGTCCGGCCCAAATTCCGTAGATCGCCCAGGCTCCTCCCATAAGGAAATCACCCATTATGAATCCGAAGAACAGGAAACGTATTTTTTTGTAGAGTCCAACTCCGCCGTATCTCATTGTCAGCTGATTGCAGAGCCATCCGAGAAAGAAGCTGAACCAGAGAATGCGCATGGCCGAGCTGTATGCTGTAAGGTATCCGATGGGATGCAGAGGCCACCATGGGAGCCTGTTGTATGCTGCAACAAGTCCTACCATTATGCAGGCGCCAAGTATGGAGAAAGTTACAACCCAGTTATTCGGTCCGCGCGGTTCCTGAATTGTTCTAACTACACTGTCATAAACGGATAAAGTTGTGCGTGTTGCCCAGTCCAGTGACAGTTCGCGTATTCCGTATTTATAGCAGACAATAAGCATTGCCGCGAAGGAAACGAAAACGCTGAGAAGCAGAACAATACCAATTCCGGTAAAAAATAGTTTTTTGTTGCGGACCCATTCTGTAATTTTAGAGCTGTGCACAAGGGATGGCATTAATGATTCTCTGAGGTCGACAAAAAGAATTTTTTGACACATGGCCGCGATGAGAATGCCTACTCCTCCGAAAATTTTTGTGCCGAATAGAGCTGTAACTCCATCTATTGGAGCAGCGGTCAGGGTGAAGTAGCCAAGTCCTCCCTGAGTTATGATTTTTGATGCAACAATCGTAAAAATAAAAAAAGCAGCTAGAGTTATCAGAGCGATTAAAATGGGGATACCGAAGTGTACACACCATAAGGTGAGTAGAGCCCAGCCTATAATCATTCCCCAGAATGAAAATCGCAGTGACATCCATTCTGCGACCCCGGTTGTGGGATTTTTAATCAACAATGATTCTTTAATTACTTCAAGAAGATGTTGTCTGGAAAGCCAGATAATAAAAAGGAAAAAAACAAAATAGGCTCCTATCATCTGGGTTTCTTCCGGTCTTGTAATAGTAGGTCCGAAAGTAACACCAAGGGCTGAAGCCGGTATGTTGAGACCAGATATTTCCAGAATTCCGTAGAACAGTCCGCTCAGCAAAAAGAAGAACCAGAAACTGAATGAAATCTGTCTTGCTGCAAGAAAAGCAAAGCCTATAAATGCAGGATAAAAGTATATTTTTAATTTGTAAAATCCTGAAAATAAACCTGTTTTTGCAAAATATTTTCCAGCAAGATAAAGAGTTGGCATTTCAGGAACTGAAGGTATGTAAAAATGCAGACCGTTTAATGTATGCAGGCAGATGCAAAAAAGCATTCCGGTTATAAAAAATTTGTTTTTTAAAAATGATCCGAAGAGGTTCTGATCAAGGGACTGTTCCATAAAGCGTGGCAGCTGGAGCAGCGGAAAGTTTATTCTTTCATTTTCAATCCATTGCCTGCTGAAGAGGTTGGTTATGCAGATCATTATAAAATAGCATAGCAGTATAAAAATGCCCCAGCTTATCAAGGGAGTAAGCCATGCCGACCACGGGATTTTGCCCAGCAGTTCTCCTGTCGGCATGGAAGAACCTCCGTGGATTCCGTTATAAAGGCTTTCAATAGCTTTTGTATCGGTGGGTCGCAGGCCTGAGGGAATTAAAGGTTCAAGGATTTCATTCCATCTGTTTCCTACAGTTGCATATCTGACCGGCGCGGTAAGGTTTATGAAAAAGGTTCTGGCCAGCCCTGTGTAGGCTATTCCCGAAACTATTACCGAAAGCACCCACATACATAGAAGCTCAAGACCTGTCATAAGAGGGTGTGTTCTAAATATATGGTGGTGGAGTGCTGATATAGTTGTCATCCAGGCCAGAATGAAGAAGGGGGCAAGAGGAAAATGTCCTCCTGCCAGCGGTGTGGCACCAAGAAATGTATTATTGTAAGGTGTTAAAGCACATATTAAAAGTCCGAAAAATATTCCCAGTACAATGGACCTTAATCTTATTTTTCCATGCATCAGTATGCTTTCCTGTCTTTTACAAGTCTTCCAGAGTTTTTTCTGTATTAAGTCCGGTGAATCCGAAAGCCATCATTTCAGGAATCTTTTCTCTGAATGATTTCTGGCTTTCTGAATCAAGAGAACGCCAGACCAGAAATTGTTTACGGATTGCGTTTATAAAATTTTTGTTAAGCCGCTTCCATGCTCCAAGTTCACCAGATTCACGTTCTATTGTGAGGACAGCCTCAAGGAATCCTGAAAACTGTTTAGACGGCCTGAATTCAAGTTTAACCATTTGTTTAACTCCGAAATCAAAAGGAGCCAGCCATACGCGCACGTCAAACTGAAAGCAGATCAGATGATCTGAACTGTCTGGAGATTGGTTTATAGTTTTTTCAGGTAGTTGGTATTTATTAAAGTTTACTTCTATCTCAGATGTTGAAAACAGTCCGTGTGAAACTTCGGTGTGGGCTTCAAGATATTCCAGCATAAATCCGCCGATATCTTTCTGCTCATAATTTTTAAGCAGAAAAGGCAGTGTTGCGGTAATTGAGTTGGTATCGGCATCCGGCATTTTCCATGATCTGTTAACATCCGGAATTGCAATGTTTGCCGCAACTTTTGATGGGTATATTACTGAAATGAGAGTGATGGCTATAACCAGCAGCATGGCTGCAACTCCTGCCATGGAAGAGTAGTTGGCTGTCATTCCATGCCATAAAGCTGTGCCGGCAAGCAGTTCCGAGGCAGACTGTGCCACAAGATATCCGGCGACAACACTGATAACGGCAAAGGCAATGGCTTCGGCTATGAATAGGAAGGATACATGCAATGGGGCCATACCTATTGATGTATATACACCTATCTCTTTTTTACGTTCATACACACTTGTGATCATCGTATTCAGTACTATAAGGGCCGAAATAATGAGCGGGATAAGAATGTTCGGCACACCGGAATAGTTCATAGAATCCGATGACTGGCAAAGATATGTTCCACTTGAGTCACAACTGAAAATCGGCAGACCATATCTGTCGACCAGTGAATTGACTGTAGCTTTGCTGAATTCTCCTTTAATCGGAGAGATTGCAATTGATTTAAGATTGCCACCCATCGCCATAAGTGTTTCATAAGGAATGATAGCTGTGACATCTCCGGGGATGTGCGTGTATCTGCCGTGAAACGTATCAATATCATCACCTGATTCAATGGCTTCAGCCTCAACTTCGGTTAACTCCTGAGCCGTTGAGGATGGAAAGATTACAGGAGTAAGTGGTTCTCCATCGAGGTCAGTGTGCTGAAACAGCTGTTCTCCACTGAAAGTCCCGCAGAGTGTAAATGGCTGGCCCCATACTTTCAGCAGGTCACCAGGTTTTGCCTTCAGTCTTTCAGCCATGGAGTCTGAAAGTAAAATCTGCCTTGAATGTCCTTTTGAAAGCCAGCTGCCTGATTTAAGAATCTTGTTTATATTGCTGATTTCAGGTTCAATATATGAAAGTCCAACCAGTCCTTTGACTTCCTCTTTTCTTCCTTTAAATTCGACTGGAGTTACAGCCGGGCTTGTCTTATCCTCAAGCTCTATCCAGCCTCTCGGGGCGACAGTACCTTTACCGGCAAAGTCATTTGCAATTATATTTTCAGTCTCTCTGGGCAGATCGTTCCAGCCGATATTTTTCATAAAAATACCGGGGTATGGGGTGTTATAACTGAAATGAAGATAGGTCTGTTTGCGCAGCGACTTTACTGCCGTAAAGCTCATAATCGTAAAAGTAAGTATGGTCAGCGTAAGACATGTCAGGAATGTTCTCAATTTTCTTCTGCGCAGATTGCTAACGCCTATAACGAAAGCGGCGGTAAAGGCTTTCCATTTACTGATTTCAGGAGTGCTTGTTTTATAGGCTCTCTGTTGCAGTAAAATCATTTCTTTTTCAAACCTGAAAAAGATGATCAATGAAACCATTACTGACAATCCTAGAATAAAAAATGCAAGAATAACGACCATAGGACTGTACGTTAGCTGAAAAGCCGGATGAACTTTATAGATTAGGGCGATAACAACAGTCAGTATGCCGAGGAAGGCAAGAATCCTTTTGTGGATATCAGCAAAAGAAAATAGAAGCCTTTCCATGCAGTATGAAAAAGGAATGAAGAGGGCTATATAGAATAGAACTCCGATAAGAACATCTTTTTGGGTGCTTTCTACATCAAGGTAGACCTTTGAAGCCATTGCCCATGAATCCCGGGCTTTTTCCATGAATGTATCATATTTCTTTTCTTTCCATGCGTTTTGGGCCTGCTCAAGGTTTTCCAGTCCTCTTTTTTCCTGAGTGCGGATAAGGTTGTTAACTATACCGTGGGTCTCAAGATTTGAAATTCGTGGTTTAAGCAAGGTCCACATATCATAGGCTGCACGGAAATCTGTGGCCGGGATTAAAGGCCAGTCACTGAGTTTATATCCAAATCCGCTTGGTGCTATGGGATTGGAATTTATAAGAATCATTTTACGGTTTAACACCGTATCCGAAAGAGTAGCCTTTAGCGGCGTCTGCGGTTCCAGAAATATGCTTGCAATTGTCGAAGATCTTGTATCAATACGGCTGTACCAGTAGTGCAACGGTTCTGAATCCCTGTTACCGTCAAGGACTTCAATTTTAGTCATATATCTGAAAGTTCTCGGTGTCAGCAGGTCGAAAAGAGTTGTCTGCTTACAGGCGAACATGATCATTTTTGTTTCCATGTCCAGCCGGTTCATTTTCAACCTGTAAGCATTTTTGCCTGTCTGCTGCTTATCAATAGCCCAGATAATTTTTCCGTCTCTATTAAACTTATATCCTTCGATAATAAGTTTATGCTGAACGAGCTTTTTGGAAGCTATCCCGGAATAATCAAAATTACCTGCTTCATCTGTCATGGCGTAGAATCTAGAGTTTCCCTGAAAAGCCATAAAGACAGCACCCGGTGCCGGCTGATCGGCAAAGAGCTCTCCCTGCCTTATAAAACGACCTTTACCATGAACTATTGAAAATCCGTTTTTAGGTTCTTTTTCACTTAGTGATTCCCGTTCAGAAGCAATACCTTTTATGAGGCCTTCAATCAGATCAACCTGAGGGTCTAAATTCTCCCAGTTAACATTTTTCAGTGAGTCAAACGGGGTTCCCCAGTATTGGCGGCCGTCATCAACTGTTACAAATGTTATTCCGGGTAAGCCTGCCAGTGTTGCCACTTCTCCGCCAAGTTGCGGTTTATCAATAAACCATGTCTGCCATGGTCTGGTGTGGTTAGGGCGCAGGGAATCAACATACAGGCCTTTAACTCCCATATCTTTTTGAATTTTTAGGGCCGTATCGCTAAGTATGTCGTTAATTTTTGAAAAACTTCTTGTAAGATTTATTCTCGGTCTTAAATCATACATCCAGCCTCGGTTAAAGGCTCCTATTCCACTACCGTGACTGGAAAGATGAAGTGAAAATGATGCCGCTATTTTATACTTTTTAATGAGTTTTCTTAATTTCGTAGTACTTTTAAGAATAGTAAGTTTTCTGGAAAGGTCTTGTGCTTTTAATTCCGCCCGTTGTCTTATTTCAGGCAGTAAATTCATGACTGCTTCATGTTCTTCTTCTGGAAGCTGTGAATAATCCATCTTCCATGAAGCTTTGCGCAGTATCGATCTTGTTTTGGCCAGCTGGATAATTTCCGGGTGTGCTCCGGAATTCTGCAACCGTAATTTCATCAGCTTGTTACTTAATTCGCTGACTTTGTCTTTGATCATATTTTCAAAGCTGTCATGAATAAGTTCTGCAAGCTGTGGATTATGGGAATTGGTATTGGCTGAAAGTGGATTTTTAGCCGAAAGAGCTTCTATAAGATGTCTGACATCTTTTAGTTGTTTGTCCGCATCCTTTTTTAAGTTCTTAAGTATTTTGTTTTTACCGGAAACGGCTTTGATAAATTCACGCATTCCTGCCAGTGATAGAGAATGGCCCGCTGTAGCGACAAGAAGAACAGAGCGTTTTGCAGGGGTGACCGAAAGCTTTTTGCCTAGGTCCAGAAGTGAGGCTATGGAAACTGCTTCATCAGCTCCCGGTGACTTTCCGCTTATGTATACGGAACTGTCATAGAAAGCTTCCACCAGAACCAGTTCATTAGACAACTGCGGGTCACTGCCCGGAATCAGGCAGAATATATTCTGGGCTGTTGTCCTTTCCCAGTGGCTTGTACAGTACAGTGTTGCTGATTTTTCAATTTCAGAACTGGCATCTCCGCTTGATATACCGAACAGGTTTTGCGCCTGCTCAGCCGTCATATAGTAGCGGGGAAAATTTAATGGAGAAAGTTCAAGCTTTTCTTTAAAAAATCCTCTTACAGAAGGACCTCTGTTGATATAGATCAGTGCTGATGCGCCTAAACTCGCTGCATTCAGCCAGTGTTTACCAGAGTCCATGTCCATCAGGACAATAGAATTTTTAACCTGTAATCCGTTGAAATTTTCAAGTTTGCCTTTGCCTACATAGATTACTGGTCCGCTAAGTCCATTTTCGGGAGTAGCAGGAGGCGTGATGGCATTTAAAAGTGCAGGGTTGAGCTTGATAGTCCGGCCGCTGCTATGAAGGGTCAGCGTGGCAGTGGATGATTTTATTGCCGGTAAAACAAATTCCTGTCTTCCAACCTTGTAGTTTCCGTATGATTGAAATTTTTTTTCGATATAGTCTGCTGCTGCGTCTATCTCAGGTGACCATGAAGATCTGTCACCCAATGAAGTTAGCTCAGCGATCGAATCTCTAAGCTTTGATTGATATTTCTGGCCATATACGGGCATATCACATGCAGGGCATTTGGGAGAAATATTATCGGAAATGACGGCACAGTCTGCCTGTTTTAAAGAAAAAATAAGTAGAAGTATTACTGCCTGAAACAGTATGCAGAATGAATTGCAAAATTTTTTACCGGCCGGGAGGGTTGCAGACATGTTTAAACTGTCTCCCATTATTACATTGTGCGTATTCCGCCAACTTCAATATTGAGTTGATCGCGGTTTTCTATTTTTTTAATTGCGCCGTCTTCTATCCATACAACCCTGTCCGAAGCGTTGAGCATTTTATAATCATGGGTAGCTGTGATGATCGTCACTCCGCGTTCTTTGCTCAATTCGCTCATTAATTTAATTATTTCTTCTCCTGTACTCAAATCAAGGTTTCCTGTTGGTTCATCTGCCAGAATGATTGCTGGATCATTGGCAAGCGATCTTGCAATGGCAACACGCTGCTGCTGGCCCCCTGAAAGTTCCTGAGGTTTGTGGTTGTATCTCTTATGCAGACCAACGAGGTCTAATAGTTCTATACCTTTTGCGACAGCTGTATCATTGTGTACTCCGGCGAAAATCATCGGCAGAGTTATATTTTCCAGAGCTGTCATTACCTGTATTAGGTTAAAAGTTTGAAATATATATCCTATCTGACGATTTCTAAGCCATGCCAGTTCGTATGCGTCAAGTTGGGCTATGTCTACTTCATCAATGAAAACTTTGCCTTCAGTCGGTTTATCAAGTCCGCCAATCATATTGAAAAGTGTTGACTTACCTGATCCTGAAGGACCCATTATAGACAGATATTCGCCTGCATAAATTTCAAGATCAACTCCTTTCAAAGCCTGAACATTGACTTTGCCGAGTTTGAATTCTTTTTTTACGCCGGTAACACGGACAATTGTGTGATTGTCTGGCATGTTGACTCGCTTTTAATCCAGTATGTTTAAATTATTCTTCGACTCTGAGAGCTTCGATAGGGCGCATTTTCGCTGCTATGAAAGCAGGATACAATACACCGAGTATACTTAGTCCGAATCCAACGGCAATTGAAATTAAAATTGAAAACATTACGTCTGTAATGTTGAGATATTTCAGAGCGTCAAAACCGAAGCGGAGCAGTCCTGTCAAAATTGATATTAGAGCTCCGGCGATTGCTCCGAAAATTGATCCTGCAACTCCCTGCATTGATGATTCGATCAAAAATAGTCGCAGCACAAAGCTATCCAGTGCTCCCAGACACTTCATTGTTCCAATTTCTCTGAATCTTTCTGTCACCGCCATAAGCTGGGCATTTATAATACCCACTGTGCAGACAAGTAGAGACAGTATGACTATCCAGCGTTCCTTAGGGCTGCCACCGGCTTCATACCCGGCCTGATCCAGAATTTTTATCAGATGCTGGTCATTGGATTTAAAAATACCTCCGGCAATATCTCCGCCTGTAAGGACATAAGCCAGAAAAGACACCGCCAGCATCAGGCTGGTCACAGTGACCATATTCCTTAAAAATCTTGATTTAAGACTTTTAATACTGATTTCGAAAGATTTACCGAATGGCAGAACTATTTGCGCTTCGATATCTTTTTTGGAAAAGTTTTCCTGAAAAGGAATACGATCATTTTCGGACATTCTAAGTACTCTTTATCAGCCGTTTAAGTATTTCATTTAAATAAACTATATAATAACTCGCTTAAAGCAAAGTTAAAAAAACGAAATAGAGTTAAATCTGATTTGGGCAAAATGAATCAAGAGTTTTAATTCTAACATTTTTTACTGAGGCAAGCATTGGCAGAAGTTGGTCTATAAAAAAGAAAGCTTTTTCATTCATGCGCTGGTGGTGCAGCATGAATCCGGATTGACCACTCATTAATGCTTCAGACATCTGTTTGAGAAGTTCTCGCAATGATTCTTCAGGTGAATCTTCCTTTCTTGTGTGCAGGTCAATATTTACAGGGAGATCGAGAAGTTTTTCAGGTGGAGTTGGCTTTACATTCGTGCTGCGTGAAATTGCAGTAAATCCCAGTTCAAGAAGACTTTCCATGGTTGCCAGAGAGCACCTGTTCCATGGCGGGGTAAATATAGGAACAAACTTATCTTTAAAATTATTTTCAAGTTTGTTTTTACCGGCTGCAAGACGTTTCAGGATAGTCTGTTTATCAAGTGATGATCCGAATTCAAATTTTTTACCTTCAGGTTCGGTATTCATATGACGGTATCCATGAAGATGCAGGCACCATAGTGAATATTGCGGACCAAGCTCAGCAAGTATCTTTTCAGTTCTGGCATCATTCAGCCAGCATGGAACGACAGCCAGTGCCAGCGGAATATTATGTTTTTTGAATACATTGATCATGGCTGAGAACTGTCTGCCGGGATAACCGATGTCGTCAGCCCTGAAAAAAACATCCGTTCCGGTGTCAGGGATTACTTTTTCAATGTCTGTAATCCAATTTTCCAATGCGGATTGTAAAACAGTGCTCTTATTCTTCCAGACAGGGGAGACAGTACGATATGGCATCAGGGATTATCCTTTGAAATTTTTGAGTATCTCAGCTGAAACATTTGCCCCGTCAATTTTGATTCGGGGTATAGTGTTGCGCTTGGCTTTTAGCAGTTTCTTAATTCCTGACAGCATTGTTCTGGAATTTATTTCATTTTCTTCTATAATATCAATGTTTATATAGCCTGACATTTTATCAATACGCATTTTTTGCTCTCTGTTCTGGGCAAAAGGATGAATGAGAGCAGGTATGCCGGTGCTGACAATATCCATCATGGTGTTATAGCCACCCATGGATATAAGCCCGTCAGCCATTTTTAACAGTGGAACAAATTCTGAGGTAAAACGTCTGATGATAATTTTGGCAGAAGAATTTGAAGCTTTGTGCTTAAGATTATTATATTCCTGTTCATCAAGGAAAGGGCCTGTGTAAACTATAAGACCATTACTGGAATTTAGCTTGATAAATGCGTCGACAACTGAATTAAGCAAAGGGCCGCCGATTTTACCGCCACCGGCCGAAGCTACAAGTAATTTGTCGTTTACTGCGAGTTTTAATTCCGACCTGATATCGATATCAGTTTTTGTACTATGAGTGCGGGCGACAAAACCGGTATATTTTATTTCCGGTTTAATCTCCTGAACTCTGGAAAATGTTTCATCAAGCTTAATTACTTTTTCGTCTGAGTGGACAAGAACTAGATCAAAAAAATCATTAAGTGTCTTTACACTCATTCTTTCATGTTTGCCGCCATCATCACGTTCTACTAGTATGTCTCTAAGGGAGCATACTATTTTTGATTTTGGCAGAAGACCATTTTTAATGTCCTTCATTAAAGGAAGAAGTTCAAAACGAAAAGCTTTGCGTCCAAAGGGGAATAGCTCTACCAGAAAAATATCGGGGTTAAAGTTTTTGAAAGCAGTATGAATTTTAGTTGTTCTTTCAGCTTTTATTTCTTCCAGATCACGTTTTTCATCAAGAGGTTTTAAGCCTCCGAAATTTTCATCCATACAGAGCGCAGGCAGGGGAAGATAGTTAACATAGTCTGGCATCTGCTCTGGAGGTTCAGGACCACCTGAGAGAAAGAGTATATCTTCTCCCTTCAAAGCCTTGCATATTTCAAGACTTCTGAAAAAGTGACCCATCCCGAGTACATGCTGGCAGTAGTAAAAAATTTTCATATCTTATTATTAAGGCTTGCAATGGAAAGTTTTCCGTTAAAATCAAGCCAGTGCAGCCTGCGTTTTTTAAGACTTTTTTTAGGGGTTGGCATAAAATCATGACCAAGAAGTCTGTAGATTAAAGCTTTTAATACCCCTTCATGGGATACAGCAAGTATTTTTGGTGAATTATTTCCAGTAGTTTTAATAACTTTATTAATCTCAGAGTATAAGGACTTCTCAGCTCTGTCAGCTACTTCAGTTCTGCTTTCTCCATTGGGAGGCCTGAAATCCCAACCTTTCATTACCTGCTTTTCGAGTTCTTCATGGTAATCATTTTTTATGTCTGCGAGTAGCATTCCACTCCATATTCCCCAATCTTCTTCACGCAGTCCTTCAGTCATGAAAAAAGGAATGTTTATTCCTGCTGTTACTATTTCGGCGGTCTGGATTGCTCTGCCCAGATCACTACAGATGACGGCATCAAATTGCTGAGGATTAAGCTTTGCTATCCAGCTCTTAGCCAGATTGATTCCATTTTCAGTCAGTGGGGAATTGAACTGCCCCTGAATACGATCAATTTCATTCCATTCTGTTATCGAATGACGAATTAGTGCTATACGGGCTGTTCCCATTTTTGTCTCCGCTTGCATACTGTTAACAACTTCTGTTCAATTTCTTTAAAATTTGTATTGATATCGAATAGTTCTGCTATTCTTTGTCTTGAGTTCAATGACATGGCTTTACGAAGTTTTTTATTTTTTACAAGGTCACAGATTGCTGATGCAAACAATTCAATATTTCCTTCTTCTGTTAGTATCCCTGTAGAGCCGCTTTCAATGGCTTCAGATGGTCCTCTTGTGTTGAAGGCCACAGCAGGAAGACCCGTAGCCTGTGCTTCAAGATAAACCATACCCAAAGCTTCACCTATTCCTGGATAAGCAAAAATATCAGCCGCGCTGTAATATTTGTATAATTCATTTCTACTGATTGCGCCGATAAAATTGATGCTGCTTATGCCAAGCTTTTGAGCTGCATTAACCAGTTCTTCACGGCATTCACCATCTCCGGCAAGAATCAGCTGTGTCTTATTTGAAAAATTAGTTTCGACTTTTTTGTAGGCTTCAAGCAGCGTTAAAAGACTTCTTTGTTTTACGCCTTTTCTGAACATCGCCACGGAAAGAATAACGGTTTTAGCATCTACTTCAAGTTTGTTTCTTATTTCCTTTCTCGCTGCTGCGGAGAATTGAAATTGCGAAATTTGAATACCGGGACGCTGAAAGCTGAGCTTTTCCGGTAGAATAATACGCGAGAGATTCTTATAATCTATGCTCTTGTTTGCAAAGATATGATCTGCATTCAACAGAGCTTTTTTATTTAAAATATAGCCGGGCCAGTTTATAAACTCCCTCCTTCTTTTAGTGGAGAAAACTCCCTGATATATAACATAGGGAACATTAAGTTTTTGTGACAGCAGCGGTCCTAAAATATCAGGAGATTTATAATAACTGTGATATGTCAGCCAGAGATCAGGATTGAAATCTAAAAGTAATTTTAGGGTATCACGGTATTCTTTTAAAAAAGTTATAAATCTAAGTGGCTTTTTTGAAATATTTCGTGCTCTGAATCTGCTGATGATGCGGATATCATGCCTTTGTGATTTAAGTGAATCAAAAAGACTTTTACCAATAAACAGGTCACCTGACGGAGTCGGATGGTCTATCGTCTTATGTGGCGCATAAAAGGCTATCCGCATTTTGATTCTCCATAAGATGCGTTGGATAAAAGCAGGCGGTTGCACAATTAAATATGCAACCGCCATTGGAAACCAGTATTTAAATCATGCTTTATCAGCAGGCTTTAATACCATGCTGAGCATAAACTTCAAAAAGTTTTTCAATCCAGTAAGTATTGTCGAAAACTTCATGGACTCTTTTTAAAGCTTCCGGGATAATTTTTCCCCTCAATTCCTGATCCGTAAGAATTCTTTCAAGAGCATCAGCCATTGCTTTCGGATCTTTAGGATCAACAAGCAGTCCGCTTTTGCCGTTTTCTATTAATTCAGGGATGCCTGAAATATTAGTAGTCACTACAGGGACCGACATCGCCATACTTTCTGCAAGAACATTTGGAATCCCGTCTCTATCGCCATTTGGAGCTATTTCGCAGCCAAGTGTAAATACGTCAGCTTTTTTGTATTCTTCAAGGACTTCTTCATGCGGTCTGGTGCCCAGCCATTCAACGCGGTGTGTCAGGTTCAGCTCATCAATAAGGGCTAGAGTCTGTTCCCGTTCATCACCTTCACCGACAATGCGGTATTTGAAGTCAAGTCCACGTTTATCCAGTTCTTTTAAAGCCTTAAATACAGTTGGCAATCCTTTTTTTGTTGTAAATCTGGCTACTGTTAAAATATTGTAAGGAGCTTTAGCCTCAGGACTGCGTTTAGAAGAAAACAGACTCAGGTCTATACCATGGTATACTTTATGTATCGGTTTTCCTTCAGGAGCAATGCTTTGCAGATATTTGCAGTTATAACCGGTGCAGGTAACTGCAAAGGATGCTGCGCTGATTTTGTCAGTAATTTTTTCAGGAGCCTGCGTATAGATATCTTTGGCATGGGCCGTAAAACTGAATGGAAGCCCTGAAAGAAGGCTGGTGTTACGGGCTACGGATGTTGGTGAATGTGCAAAGTGAGCATGGATGTGGTTTATCCCTGAATCTGGAAGAATTTTTTCAACTATGTATTCTGCCTGCAATAAATGCTTGAGTGACGCATCTGATTTATTGGCGCAGTATTTTTTCTGAATCAGATCAGCACGTTTCTTGTATTCAGGATCTGTTTTATAATTTGCACATTTCAGCCACGCTTCAGCTTCAGTAGAGTTGAATAATTCTTTCATTAGAAGGTCTAATTCCGAAGGAAGATAGGAAACCTCAGCCTGAATTTCTTTAACTGACTTATGGGTAAAATTTTCGCGGGGCTTACGCATTGAAATAATATGAATTTTAACACCGCGTTTTTCCAATAATCTGATTTCATTGGAAATAAATGTCTCTGATATTCTTGGGTAACCCTTTAAAATCATTCCCAGAACAGGTTTTGAAGTATTTGTCATATTGATTTTTTAAAAAGTTTTACTCTTTCATGCATCACATCAAGGCCTGTAAATTTGAATGAATTTACAGCCTGTCTGATTTCCATGGAGTTATTTAACAGATGGTGGATTTTTTCCAGAAGAGCTTCCTGCTCCAGATCATGCCACGGTAGAAAATCGGCCAGTTTCTGTTCTTTAAGAACATTAGCTCTTATTGTCTGCTCAAGTCGTGGTGTCTCACGGGGGACAATAAGGCTGACCTGTTTATGACTAAGAATTTCACATATGGTGTTGTAACCACCCATACTGACAACAAGATCAGCATTGCTGAACAGTTTTTCCATTCGTCTGTAAAAATGATAGAAAGTAACAGAAAGTTTTTTGGCACGTCTGGCGAGATCAAGCCTTTGCTCTTTTGGCATAAACGGGCCTGTTACCATCACAGCGTTGAATTCCTGTTCACCATGGTTTTCCATAGCTTTTAAAAAGGTATCCATAAGTGGATATCCGTCTCCGCCGCCTCCAGCAGTAATTACAACTGTTTTTTTGCAGTTGCGCGCTTTGCAGACTTTGTTTTTTGAATGCTTGCGGCGTGGAATATATCCGGTAAAAATCATTTTTTTACTTACTGAGTCCGGGATGGCGTACTCAGTAACCGGATTATAAAATTCTTTATGACCGTATACCCATATTTCAGAATACAGGTTTTCAAGGACATCATAGATTCCTTTCTGCTGCCAGTCTTCAATTGTGCTTTTGGAGTCATCCATAATGTCTCTGAGACCAAGGACCGTTTTTGTTTTGCCCTCGGCTTTCATCCATTCAAGCGTGGGCATTATCTCGCTTTTCAGTCCTCTCGGAGCCTTATCAACAATAAAAAGATCCGGTTTAAAGCTTCTGGCTGTGGCATCTATAATGGATTGCCTGATTGTCATTGCATGAATAGGATCAATTTTTATGGAGTGGGGTACATAAACGTCGTTAGATTTTTTAATCATTCCCGGGATTCTTACAAAATCAATCTGTTCAGGGAATTCAAAGCGCCCGACCAGTGGTGATCCGGTCATTATCAGGATGTTTACGCCTTCGGCCTTCAGCTGGGATGCAATGGCCATTGTTCTCCGAATGTGTCCAAGACCGTAAGTGTCGTGGGAGTACATCAGAATATTATATTTTTTATCCATCCTCTGTTCCGGAATATCTTTTATAATCGAAGTTTTTGATTTTTGCGCAAGGCGGGCCATAATAAAGTAGTGTTCCTAGCTGAAAGGTGAACCCATGTAAATCCCTTGACAAAAAAGTATCCATAAAGGCGTCTCTACAGAATTATTCCTTTTTGAATATTCTTGCAATTTTTAAAATACTTCTTTCAGTTACAATCTTTTTACTTGCGGAGAAATACACTATCAGTTCAAAATATAAAAAATAACTGTTCGGGAAAATTAAATGAATTCAAGATTGGATTTGCTGGTATATGCCCATGACGGCAGAGGGCTGGGACATGTGAGCAGAAGTGCTGCAGTGGCTATGGCTTTTAAACGCCTTTATGCTGATAGATCCGTCCTTTTGATGACTGGATGTTCTAAAACAACAGATTTAACCGAAGGAAGAGTTGATTGGCTGAAACTTCCTTCTTATGAAACAAGCATAGTCTCCGGTGTTTCGGCCGGTGTTTCTGGTCCATCAGGTTTTGCAGATAATGATCTAGGCTTATTACGATCTGTAATGATCGATGATATAGTTAAGAATTTCAAACCGGCTGTAGTTCTGGCGGATCATACTCCTCAGGGAAAGCATCGTGAGCTTGTTAAAGCTCTTGAAGAGAACCATGGTTCAGATACCAGATGGCTTTTGGGAATTCGTGGTGTTGTAGGTGAAGTCGGAAAAGTCTGGTCCGATTTTGCCTCTGATTTATATTCGCGCCATTATCATGGTTTGATCTGGTACGGAGATCAAAAGGTTTCAGGGCAGGGAGAGTTGAATCGTCTTAGAGATCATTTCAACGCTAATCCATTTACAGCAGGATATGTTTCGAGACTTAATGAGCTTAAAAAACTTTGGGACAAGTCTCCAAGGGGTAAAACTTCAGAGCGTCTCGACGGGGTTGTTTCCGTTCCATGGACGATGTCCGGTTCAAAAGAACTGCTTTTAAATATCATTACTGCGGTCAACAGGATGGGGCGTGGAAAGTGGAGCTTTTACCTTGGTGGCTGTACCGAGTATGAAAGACAGTCTTTATTGAATGAGATTGATCCCGGTGTGGAAATAGAAATGAATAGTGTTGGTCCGGGATTTTTAAGTGATCTTTTAAGGGCTGACTGTGCTCTGGTTTACGGCGGGTATAACAGTCTTACAGATGTTCTGGCTGCCGGGATTCCTGCTGTTGTCATGTTGAGAGGCATGAAAGATGGTGAACAGGAAAAACATGCCAGAATGTTGTCTGAAACTTCTCCTCTCATTGTTGATGTTATCGGGAGTGAAGAGGTCGGCTCCGACAGAATTTATAAAGCGTTGGCAGCGGCTCATGGTTCAGGTCTTAAAAAAAGTTCTAACATTAATCTTGATGGAGCTGCTGAAGCTGCTCGGTATATTCATTCCTTTCTGGGAGAACTATGAATTTAACACCTTCGAAAAAAAAACGTAAAAAAATAAAGAAAATCACTAGTGTTTTGTCTGTTTACGAAAAGAGACAATGGAAAAGAATCTTAGATTCAGAAAACAGAAATGTCCGCATTCTTGAAGTCGGTTGTGGAAGATGCTCCAAGACTGTTTTATTAAAAAAGTTTGGTTTCCATAATATTCTCGGGGTTGAGAAAAATTTAAACCTTGTGAATATGGCTGTTTCTGAAGGTTTCAATGTAGTTGATGTGGATAGCTTTGAACGTGAATTTAAGGATGAGCAGTTTGATCTGCTGATTTTATCACATATTATAGAGCATTTTGATTTTAAAGACCTTATTGAATTTATGAGTGGGTACTTAAAACATCTTAAACCGGGGGGCCGACTGCTCATTGCTACTCCCGTTTTACATGAACATTTCTGGCTGGATCTGGACCATGTTAAACCTTATTATCCTCATGGAATAAAAAATTTTTTTGGCTCCGATGACGAGCAGGTCCAGCTTAGGCTTCCGTATAAGTTAAAACTTATTGATATCAGATTTCGTAGAGGACCATATAAAGTAAAGCTTTCAAGAGCTCTTTTGTTGAAAAAAAACGACCTCCCTATGCTGTTAATTAATTTAATGAGTGCCTTCTTTTTTAAAATTAGTTGTGGTCTGTTGGGACATAAAACAGGGTGGATTGGATTATATAAAGTTTATTAGATGTTTTTTTAAAAAGTGCTTGCTAATTATTTTTTCCTGAAATAGTTTTAATCAAATTTTAAGGAATTTAAGGAAAAACAGGAAAATACTTTAAAAGATGAATACAGCTTCCCTCACTCTATCACTAAGAAACCTAGTAAGCCCTGCATTTGTTGCAGTGGTCGTGGTTTCTATTGTGGTCGTCGTGAGCTTCATCAAGCCGGAGGGAAGGTTGTAATCTTGTAAGTGTAAATTCTTGCAGACTTTTCAACCCCCCGCCGGCTTAGCCGGCGGGGGGTTTCTTTTTGGAATGGAAAAAAGGAAACAGGAAGGTGTGATAATGAAATTGAGTGGTGCGGAAATTATCATCAACATGCTGGAACGGCAGGGTATTACAACCGTTGCCGGCATTCCGGGGGGATCTACTCTGCCTATTTACGATGCCCTTGGAAAAAGTTCTATAAAACATATCCTCTCGCGACATGAACAAGGTGCCGGATTCATCGCGCAGGGGATGGCAAGGACCACGGGCAAAGCGGCAGTATGTTTAGCCACATCCGGTCCCGGTGTTACAAATCTTTTAACGGCCATAGCCGATGCATGTCTTGATTCCATTCCTATTATCGCCATCACAGGTCAGGTTACCAATTCCCTCATTGGAACTGATGCTTTTCAGGAAGTTGATACATACGGCCTGACAATACCAATCACCAAACATAATTTTTTAGTCCAGAGCTGTGAAGATCTTCTTGAAGTTATACCGGAAGCTTTTCGGATTGCAGAGTCAGGGAGGCCCGGTCCGGTAGTTATTGATGTACCTAAAAATATTCAGAATGAAGTTATTGAAATAAAGAGCTGGCCTGAGCCTTATATCAAGGACGAACCGGTGATGTTCAATGAAGATAATATGGAACGTGCTCTCGAAATGATAAATAAGGCCGAACGTCCGGTTTTATATGTCGGCGGGGGAGTTATCGCCGGGGATGCTGTTAAAGAAGTTCAGGAGTTTTCAAAACGTAATTCTATCCCTGCGGTCTCGACTCTTATGGGGCTCGGGGTTTTTAAGGATTCGGACCCCGGATTCCTTGGAATGCTTGGTATGCATGGGGCCAGATACACCAACATGGTTATGGAAGAAGCAGATCTGCTTATAGCCCTCGGGGTGAGATTTGATGATCGTGCTGTAGGTAAATCAAATGAATTTTGCTGCCACGCTGATATAATCCATGTTGATATTGATCGTTCCGAAATTGGAAAAATAAAAAGCTCCAATCTTTCAGTTGTTGGTGATGTTAAATTGGTTCTTCAGGATTTGTGTAAATCTGTTCCAGAATCATCCCGTTTAGAGTGGAATAACCGGGTTGCAGAAATACGCTCAAGTAATCCCAGACAGCTCCCTGACAGTGAAGACTTCTTTCATCCCATCAACGTGATCCATAAGATATCAGAATTTGTTCCAGATAATACGGTTATCTGTACCGATGTCGGACAGCATCAGATGTGGGTTGCACAGCATTATCCGTTTTGCGGGCCCAGAACTCTGCTTACTTCTGGTGGGCTTGGTACAATGGGATTCGGTCTCCCCAGCGCAATAGGAGCAGCTTTAGCTGATAAAGAAAGGAAAGTTGTTTGTGTCAGTGGTGACGGTTCTATTTTAATGAATATTCAGGAGCTTGCCACTCTTGCGGAACAGCAGTTGAATATTAAAATTTTAATAATGAATAACAATAGATTAGGGCTTGTTAGACAACAGCAGGAACTCTTTTTTGAAGGAAGGTATGTTGCCTCAACTTTCAAGTCTAATCCTGATTTTGCTTCTGTTGCTGCCGGATTCGGAATTGTTTCAGCTGACCTCGGCAGTGAAGATGACCCTGAAGCAGCTCTTGGCAGACTGCTTTCGTTTGATGGCCCATGTCTCATAAATATACCCATAGGCTTTGAAAATAATGTTTTCCCTATGGTTCCCCCTGAATGTGCTAATCGTGAAATGATTGGAGGTTAAGAAAATGCATAACTATGTGATCAATCTTCTGGTTAGAAACCATGCCGGTGTAATGAGTCAGATTACGGGACTTTTCTCCCGCAGAAATTTTAACCTTGAAGGAATAGTCTGTGGTCCTGTTGGAGATGGTGGAAGAAGCAGAATGTATCTTACGGTGGCCAGTGATTCCAAACTTGAACAGATTCTTCTGCAGTTGCAGAAGCTTTATGACGTGCTTGAAGTCAGCCGGGATGATGATAATTCCGTCAAAGAACTTCTTTCCGGGCTTAAAGATTCACCTGAATACGAAAATTCCATGCTTAAAGCAGGTTAGTTATTATAAACGGTCTGCATCCATTGTGGAAGCAGACCGTTACAATCATTATGGATTTATCCACTCTTCAAGTTCAGGTGGAGTAGTTACACATGCAAATTGCTGCTGCCAGTTACATTGTGCTGTCAGCTCAATACCATGCTGAATTATTGATACAGGTTTATCTGAAGAAACTACGATAATAACAATATTGTCACGCTCAGCTGTGAAGCGTAGGGCGGAATTGAATCTTGCTCCTCTGGCCCGGTTTTCACCAGAAACACTGCGTCCGTCAAGAAGACAGGCAAAACCGTGGAGGTGAAGGTCTTTCCCGATGTGAACTGCTCCGTCAAGTTTAGTAAGTGAGCGCGCCAGTGATTCCATTTCAGGTTCCCGCAAATCAATCGGTTCTTCAAGAGTCTGCCCGGCAATGTCTACAGGCTCATCATTAAAATCAAGCACGAGTGTGCAGCCATGACTCCTATGTCCTGCACTGCTCACCAGCTTGTTGACTATCTTGAACATTTCATGGCGGTCATTGGGATCAATATTAAGTTCAATCAGAACTTCCTCAAGTTGAACGAGGTTCGGATGATAATTTGTGGAAGAGAACTTAGCGTCCGAGAAGCTGCATACAGGATTTTTAGAAAGGTAAAGGAATCCGAATTCTCCTCTGAAATGAGCGGTTATTGAATTGTCAGTCGGTGCGCAATTGGCAATTCCAACAACTTCCTTACCGTCTGAAACAAGTTTTCTTCCTGAAAATTCAACTGATTGCAGAAGTTTTCGTACGTGCTTATGATTTTTTAACTCTGGCCTTTCATTTTTAGGAAATTTGGCTATGAAATTTATCCCGTTGAGTTCTGAGGGTTCAATAAAGATTAAATCTCCTTTAGCCCATGCTCCTTCTTCTTTTGTTTTTGAAATACCTAGAATTGCATCAAGAATAGGATAGACCCTTATCTGTGTATCCCAGCCCATAACCATATTTCTCTGATCAACAATATAGTCGCGGACCGCGTGTGTTGCATATTCTCTGAGCAGGTGGCCGGAACTGTCTATGCGTAAAATATTTTGTGTCGCAAAGTCTTCAGAAAGCAGAAGAGCTGCGTATTCAAGCCAGCTTTCAGTCGGTCCTGTAGAGCAGAGATCCGGATGGTGCTCTGTAAACCAGCGTTGATAGAAAATACTGTTAGAGCGTGCTCCACAGGTAATAAGGCCTGATAGTTCCAGATTTTTGTTTTTTACAACTTTAATAAGCCGGCTTTGTTCCTTGTGGCCTGATCCCGGTTTCCAGTCTTCCGATTCAAGAAAGATTTTTTCAAGGACCGGTTCATGACCACGCAGAAGATCCTGAGGATCATAAATTCTTATAGGATCATCAGGATTGATTGCATACAATAGGGCCGTTCGGCTTGGATGTGAGAAATGTGAAAGGCCGTCTCTTAATCCATCCATAATATGAAATATGCATAAATTGGCGAAAGAGTTGGAACACATAATATTGGATCCTTGCGGAAGAGTTTATTGTTTTAAATACAATAGTTCATTTATTAGCTCATTCCAAGTGTAACAAGGTTTAATTTTATTTTTTACGTTTTTTTTCGCCTTTATTTTTCTTTTTAGAGTAAGAATTGCTGGTATTAGCTGATTGTTTTACATTTTTTTGTTTTGAGCTGTTTTTAAATCTTGAATGATGATTTGAGTTTTTATGTTTATCAGGTCGGCTGCCGATATCAGGAACAAGAATGGCATGCTGCCGCAATCTCTGTGCATCGCTGCGGGCTACAAAAATTTTGTTACCGGAAGGATCAGTTTCGCTATAAAACATGGCCGTGGCTACAGTTCCCGGAGTAGGAATGAAGCATTGCACCTGCCGTGGTTTCCAACCTCTGCTGCCGAACCATTCTCCAACTCTCTGCATGTCTTTATCCGTACATCCGGGGAAAGCACTCATAAGGTAAGGAATTACATATTGTTCCTTGTTGTATTTATCTGATTCGGTCTGGAACATTTTTAAAAAATCTTCAAAAACCGGAAGATTAGGCTTTCTCATTAATTTAAGAACAGGTGGAGAAATATGTTCCGGTGCAACTTTTAACTGCCCTCCAACAAATTCACCGAAAAGGGCAGACAGACTCTTGCGGTCTTTGAGGCCAAGATCAAAACGTACACCGCTTGCCACCCTGACATGCTTTATTCCTTTTACTTTGTTTACGTCCCTGAGCATCTCAAGGTTTTTGCCCTGATTGAATTTAAACTGTGGGCATACATTTGGAACTAGGCAGCTTTTACGGTTGCATTTTCCTCTTTCAAGAACACAGTCGGCCATCCACATATTGGCACTGGGGCCACCGACATCGGATATTGAACCGTCAAAAAACGGAAGTGAAGCCATTGATTCTGCTTCAGAAAGTATTGAATTTTTGCTTCTGGACCTTATATGCCTGCCCTGATGCAGTGCTATTGAACAGAAAGAACATCCACCCCCGCAGCCGCGATGTGAAGTAATGCTGAATCTGATCATTGTTTCAGCAGGAATTTTTTGGGTATATGAGGGGTGTGACCTGCGTTTAAAAGGTAATGAATAAAGCCAGTCCAGCTCTTCAGTTTCAAGATATTCCGCCGGTGGAGTAAGAATAACAAATCTTGAATCTACAGGCTGGACAGCGTTTTTTTTGCCGCCATGAACCTGTTCTTCAAGCAACATTGTGGCTTCCATCAATTTTTGTGGAGAATCGAGCATTTCCTGATGTGATGGAAGATAATAACTGTCTGCTTTATTGGGAAGGTCCTGTGCTTTTCCTATGTAAGCAGTCCCGCGTATACCTTTTAGAACTTCTGATGAACCGTTCTGATTTAATTTTACAGCAGCTTCGAGCATGGCCCTTTCACCCATGCCATAAACAACCAGATCAGCTTTGCTGTCAAAAAGAATTGGTTTTCTAAGTTTATCAGTCCAGAAATCATAATGGGATATTCTGCGAAGTGAAGCCTCTATACCCCCGAGAATAACAGGAAGACCGGGAAAAGCTTTTTTTATCAGATTAGTATAGACAATACAGGCTCTATTGGGGCGTGCTCCGGCTTTTCCTCCGGGAGTATAGGCATCATCACTGCGTTTTTTTCTGAAAGCGGTGTAATGTGCAACCATCGAATCCAAGGCACCTGCGGAAATTCCAGCATAGAGTTTAGGGCGGCCCAGTGCTTTTACAGAGTCCGGGTCAGTCCAATCCGGCTGACAGATAAGCGCTACTTTGAATCCGTTTGCAGCTAGAACTCTGCCTAGCAGCGGGATACCGAAACTGGGGTGATCAATATAACTGTCTCCTGAAATAAGCAGAATGTCCGGGCGTTCCCAGCTAAGCTTTTTTATTTCTTCTGGAGTCATCGGCAGAAAATCAGGTTGTTGTCCGTTGGCGATAATGGTTGCTTTGCTCATAAGCTGGACTATATAGACGCAGTCTGTCACAGGCAAGAAAGATAAAATATATCGGTGTTATTAGTTCTGGGAAATTTTATATATGTTCAACAGTTTTTTTCTTTTGTAGTCTTCGTGTTGACCATATACTTCTTCGTGGGTACAAAACCATGTTGTATATTAAAATAAATTAATTTTATTCATATAGATGGAGGAATGATGGAAGCTCTTCCAAATGTTTTAACCATAGCCGGATCTGACTCCGGTGGTGGGGCTGGTATTCAGGCGGACCTGAAAACTATTTCTATGATGGGAGCATACGGAGCAAGTGCAATAACAGCAGTAACGGCTCAAAATACATGCACTGTTTCCGGTATTGAAGGACTTACTCCTGATTTTGTGGCTCTCCAGATTGAGACTGTTACCAGTGATATAAAAATTGATGCTGCTAAAACCGGTATGCTTTTTTCCGCACCTATAATCAGAACCGTAGCCGGGGTGCTGGCAGACAAGAAGTTTCCTCTGGTTGTCGATCCCGTATGTGTAGCCCAGAGTGGTTCAAGGCTTCTTAGGGAAGATGCTGTAGAAGCTATGATGGAGATGTTTCCGCTTGCTGACCTGCTTACTCCCAATGTTCCTGAAGCAGAACTTTTTACAGGTATTGAAATCAAATGCCGTGAAGATTTCTTTAAAGCTATAGAAATTTTATTGGGTATGGGACCCAAGGCCGTATTGATCAAGGGCGGACATTTTGATTCAGTTGCGGCTACAGACTGGCTGGGCATAAAAGGACAGGAGCCTATTCCTCTTATGCAGCAGAGAGTAAAGTGTAATAATAATCATGGCACAGGATGTACTCTTTCTGCAGCAATCGCCTCAGGACTTGCAAAGGGTGAGAATTTGGTCACCGCCATTCGTCATGCCCAACAGTTTCTTAATCTGGCACTTAGGTCTTCTTTCAGTTTAGGGGAAGGAAGCGGGCCGCCGAATCACCTTGCACCTATGCTTATTGAAAGACTCAAAGTAAATGTTCTAAATGAGCTTTATGATTTTGGTAAGAAAATAAAATGCAAGCATAATTTATTAAGGATTGCTCCTGAATCCAGAATGAATGTAGCGCTGGCGTTGCCCTATGCCGGGTTGACAGAAGATGTTGCTGCCTTTTCAGGCGGATTTTGCGTTGCTGAAGATGGGGAAGTCCTGATTTCAGGAATGCCTAAATTCGGAGCATCCGAAAGAATGTCAAAAATAATTATTGCAGCTCGAAAAAAAGTCCCTGATATCAATTGCATGATTAATATTCGTCTCGATGATGCAATCTTGAAAGCTATGACTGATTGTGGGATGCTCCTGAAGTGGTTTGACCGCAATAATGAACCTGATAAAAATCGCAGAGATGAAACCTCTACGCTGGAATGGGGTGTTTCCGAAGCATTGTCCGAATGTGAGCCCAATAGTGTTGTGGACGCTGTTTGTGACAATGGAAGTGACGGGCACGAGCCTTTGATACGGATCATGGCAAAAGATTTGAATGATCTGGAAAGAAAACTTGGTCTTATTTTAAATTCCTTGAATTAATATTCATACATTAATGAATTAAATTTTAACGATTTTGGTTGACACGTAGGCCAAGGCTTTATAATAAGCCAACGGCATACGACATTTCGTATCTTTACAAATGTCTGCGTTTGATTGAATATTTCAGAGTGCGAGAGTGGCGGAATTGGTAGACGCACTGGATTTAGGATCCAGCGGCCTAGCCGTGAGAGTTCGAGTCTCTCCTTTCGCACCAATGTCAATATAAACACCCCTTTACAACAACATCTCCATAGTTGTTTTAAAGGGGTTTTTTTTGGTTTTTGTCCCCTATTTGTCCCCGCTCGTCGTGGTAGGTGGTCATGAGTATCACCGCTCCACCTAACAATCCTGAATTGGAAAGGGCCGTTCTCAGTGCCGTCATCAGGCTTAATGGACGCAATCTTGATTCTCTGCTTTCCATATTAAAATCCCCTGATTATTTTTACAGTCCTGTCCATCAGGCTCTATGGCAGACGATGATGGCCATGCACAGAGATCAGATTCCTATTGATCTGGTAACATTAAATGACCGTCTTATAAAAAACGGCCGTTCCGATGCTTGTGGTGGGCCTGTTTATCTTGCTGGACTGCTGGAAGATCCTCAACCTGTCAGCCATGCTGAAAGTTGGGCCAGAGATCTTCAAGGCTATGCACGCCGCAGGGCCATGGCCGCTATGGGTCAGCAGCTGATTGAAAACGCTTATTCAAATGATACTGACCCGTCCACTTTTGCCGCAAAGGCTCAGGAGATTGTTGATTCCGTTCTTGAGGACAGGATTGAAGTCTCTGCCCAGAAACCTTCGGAGATAATACATGACTATGTGAGTTATCTTGAAGGCCTTGAAGCCCGAGGTGGTGACGGAATTAAAACCCATCTTTATAAACTTAACAGTATCACCGGGGGCTTTCTGCCTGGTGAAATTGTTATTCTTGCAGGCCGTCCCTCCAACGGCAAGACCGCACTTGCTCTTAATTTCTCTTTGTATTCAATAGTTAAGGAAGTTCCTGTTGGCATATTTTCACTTGAAATGATGCGCTATCTGCTGGTGAACCGCTTTTTGGCGTCAACTCACGGCATTAACAGTATGCGATTTCGTGATGGGAAATTTTCTGAGAAAGATTGGAGCAATATATATGACTTTGCCCAGTATTTTGAGGGGCTGGATTCTAGTTTGCGAATATGGGACAGGCCTTCGCTTTCTGCTTCGGAGCTTAGATCGCAGTGTAGACGCTGGAAACGTGAATTCGGATTGAGGCTGGCAGTTGTTGATTACATTCAGCTTGTACGGCCTGATTCAAAAGGCGGTTCCAGAGAAAGAGAAGTTGCCGAGATTTCTCGAATTATGAAAGAAACCGCAACCGAATGCGGAATAACTCTGCTTGTGCTGGCACAGCTCAACCGTGAGGTTGAATCTCGCAAAAATAAAATTCCTCTGCTTTCTGATCTGCGTGAGTCCGGTGCGATTGAGCAGGACGCTGATCAGGTTATTTTTATCCGTCCGTGGAATCCAAAAACAATTGATGATCTGGTTACGGTCACCCTTGATGTGGCCAAAAGCAGGAACTCGAATACCGGAAGTCTTGAGACCGTTTACCGCCGCAGGAGACTGCAATTTTTAAATGATAAGGAACAGGATTGGAACTGGCTGGACTTTTTTCCGGCCGAGGAGGGTGAGTAATGTCTTTTTTACGCCACGCCGTTGTCAGGCAGTCTGAACATTCTCCCTGGAGATTACTGGTTGTGGGAGCTGAGAAATGTAAATTGAAAGGTTCTTATGTCAGGGCCAGACAGATTGGCGACAGGATCTGCTGCCCGATGTGCGACAAGCTCTGTAAATGTCCGGAAGATGTGGAACATGACCAGCAGGTTTTCATCATCAAAGATTCCGGCGTTAGGAACAGGGATGGTTAACGGTTGTTATGCGGATGCAGTGCATTGGCATTGCATCCGCATAAATAAAGCACAGCCTGAAATTTTTTGATTTTGGGTGAAAGTGCTCTTGTTCTCAGGGCCTTCCCTGTTTTTTTTGAATCTTTTTAAAGTGTTATAGAGAAAAATTTGCTTGAGTAATGCCAGTGCATTGCCACTGCATTGAACCCGCAAAGCAGAAAAAATTTTAAGGAGTGCGGTCATGGCTGGGCGAGTAAAAAATGTGACTGACATCCGGCTGGACGTTGAATTTTTTGAGGACTTCAGGTTCCAGAAGATAATGAGACGGTTCGGGACTGAGGGTGTGTTGGGAGTGATTCTGTTATGGTGCTATTGTGCCAAACATTTTCCCAGTGATTCCGGTCATTTTCCTAGATATTTTGATGAAGAAGACCTGCTTTTTGCCTGCAAGGTTGATCTTGACCGTCATGACTATGTTGAAATGCTATTACAGCTTGAAATGATTGGTAAAGAAGATGGTCATTTTTATATCTGCGAGTGGGATGAAATGCAGCCTTGGGCAGCTGAGGCAAGGGAAAGATCAGAGAAGGCTAAAAAAGCTGCGGCCGCAAGATGGAAAAAAGAGAAAAAACAGCCTGTTAAAGAGATGAAAAAGAGTTCTGAAATAGAGGAAAAAAAAGATGATGCCAGTGCATTGCACGAGCATAAATCCGGCAAAGCTAAAAAAATGCAAAACGGCGATTTTAGCAATGCCCCTTCTCCTTCTCCTACTCTCTACGTAAATACCCCCTATAGTCCCCCGGAGGGTGACGAGTTGGTGGAAGTTTTTTGCGAAGTTCTTCCGGAGTTGCCAAAGCCGAAAGCAGTGACTGAAAAGCTGATGGGAAAAGTCCGAAAGTGCAGGTGTGAAGGTGGACCGAATGAGAAAGGCATTTTGTGGTGGCGTTGGTACTTTGAACAGGTCAGAGATTTTCCATTTTTGCTGGGTGAAGTTAATCCGGAATGGAAAGCCAGTCTTCCATGGCTGATTAATCCTGAAAAAATGTCCAGAGTTCTTGGAGGTGAGTATCAAAGCCGGGAGGAAATGGAGGTTAACGGATTAACTTCCGGTCAGGCAGGGTCTCAAGGCATGAGCGAGGAGGAATATGCAAGAAAACTTGCCGTTGGGGAAGGTTAAGCGGAAGTTAATTTTAACCGAGTCAGAGTAAAGTTACTGAGTTATAAAATTAATGCAGTGTTGAAATATAACAGTGTGAGTTGATTGTTATGCTTGAAGAATTAAAGAATCATCCATCGTATAAAAGTGGTAAAATAGATCAGGAAATGTTAATTAAACAGTTAGTTGAGCTTGGATGGAAGCAAAGTGCATCTGCTGATTTCTTCGGTGTGTCTCAAGCTGCTGTCTCAAAGGCTAAAAAGCGTATTGACCTAGCTGTTTCAAAGGATGTTGCATTGTTTTCAGCTCCAAAAATGATCAGTGCCAAGCTTTCACTTGCCGATCAGCTCGAAGCTCTTGGAAAACAATGCCGGGAATTGCTCGAAATGGTTCACGTTGTCCTTCACGGAGATCAGTCTTCGCAGGAATATCGTGACTGCCAGAGCAAGCTGCGCCGTCTTGCCGGCTCCAAACGTGATCTTGGCGGCTTTTTGATTCAGCTGCAGGCCGAGCTGCGCAAACAGCTTGAGTTCGTTTTCAAAATGCAAAGTGAGATTTATTCGCTCAAGAAGGTCGAAGAATTTCAATCCATCGTTCTGGAGGAAATTCAGAATGCGGCTCCTGAAGTTCAGCAGCGAATTGTTGCCAGACTGACAGAAATCAATGCTGCAAGATCGGCTTTAGATTTTGGAATCGGCGGCGGAATCGGTGGAGCGGAAAAGTCTAACTTTTAGTTTTTAAAAAATAGGAAAAGTCTAACTTTAATATAAAGATTAGAGTTGTAAAAAACGCTTTAAGTACTTTTATTTTAGATAGTTACATTGTTTTTGGTCAAAATAAAGTTAGAAAAACTTTTGCAAAAGTTTAATAAGTGTGATTATAGTAACAAAAGTTAGACTTTAACAAAAGGAGGTCGAAAATGACGAATAATCCGAATCATCCGAAAAAAGGAAGCTCAACAAGGGTTGATCCTATCATTTCACGCAAGGACATTGCCAGCCTGAAAAAGCTGCTCGATGACAGTCCTCGTGATTTAGCTTTGTTCGTTGTCGGAATCAACACGAATCTCCGGGCCGTGGATCTGGTTCAGCTTCGAGTGGACCAGTTTGTTGATGCAAAGGTGGGTGACGAGCTGGTGCTGAAAGAAAGCAAAACCGGCAAGCAGCGCAGAATTACGATCAACAATGCTGTTCTTCAAACGGTCAAACCTTGGGCCATTCAGTGCCGGGATATGGAACAGAAGTATCTTTTTACGGGCAGGGATGGTGCGCCAATGGCTCCGAACTACGTCAACAAGCTGGTGAAGAAGTGGTGCGAGAAAATCAATCTGAAGGGCAATTACGGCTCCCATTCATTGCGAAAGACTTTCGGTTACCAGCAGCGTGTGGTTCACAATGTCAGCGTTGCCCAGCTGATGGAAGTTTTCAACCATTCAAGCCCAAAACAGACTCTTGATTACCTCTGCATTCAGCCTGAGGAAATCAGGAATATCTACATGAACGAAATATGAGTAAATCACTGAAAGCAAGCGGTCTTATGGGGAATCTGCTTATGAATCTGAAAGAGCAGGTTCCACAGACCGGGTCCAACTGGCTCGGAACCGGAAAGCCGGATATCTCGCTCAAAGATTTCATCCGCAATGCCTGGCATGTTATCGAGCCGGGCCGGACATTTGTGGACGGCTGGCACATTGGCGCAATTGTGGAACATCTTGAGGCTGTCAGCACCGGACAGATTCCAAAACTGCTGATAAACATGCCTCCGCGCCACATGAAATCGTTATCCGTGTCTGTCTGCTGGCCTGCGTGGGAGTGGACCTTCAATCCGTGGATTCAATTTTTCTTCAGCTCCTATTCCGCTATGCTTTCAACCCGTGACAACATGAAGACCCGTGAGATTGTGACCTCGAACTGGTATCGGGATTCATGGCCGCATGTGCAGCTGAAAAAAGATCAGAACGCCAAGGATAAGTTTGAGAACATGGCCGGAGGATTCCGTTTTTCCACTTCAGTCGGCGGCAGGGCAACCGGTGAAGGCGGCGACCGTATTGTTGCTGACGACCCGCACAATATGTCCGAGGTCAATTCCGATGCCAAGCGCAACGAGGTTCTGGACTGGTGGGACAACACCATGCAGACCCGCCTCAATGATCCTAAAACCGGAGCATTCGTTGTTATCATGCAGCGAGGCCACCAGCAGGATTTAAGCGGCCATATTCTGGATAAGGGCGGTTATGTGCATCTCTGCCTGCCGGCCAGATATGAGGGCAACAAGTATCACACTGTTCTGGGTTTTGAAGATCCCCGCACCGAAGAGGGCGAACTTCTCTGGCCGGAGCGTTTTGACGAGGAAACCCTGACTCACATTGAAAATTCATTTTCATCTCCCACCGAGGCGGCAGGACAGCTCCAGCAGCGTCCTGTTCCCAAGGGCGGAGCTATCTTCAAGCTGGACTGGTTCAAGCGTTACACAAAGCTGCCGCGCTTCAACCGCATCGTTGAACACTGGGATACGGCCCAGAAAACCAAAGTCTCCAGCGCATATTCCTGCGGCCAGATATGGGGTGAAGCCTACAACGGATTTTATCTGCTGGATGTGTACCGCAAAAAGGTTGAATATCCGGCCCTTAAAAAGGCCATCAAAGACCGCTACGCCATTAACAGGCCTTCCGCCATTGTGATTGAAGATAAGTCCAGCGGGATAAGCGTTATTCAGGATTTACAGGAATCAACAAGGCTTCCGGTGGTTGCGTGGGCCGTTACCGGAGGCGACAAGGAAAACAGGGCCAAGGCTGTTGCCGATACCATCGAGGGCGGCAATGTCTGGCTGCCGGAGTCCGCAGAGTGGCTGGATGATTTTCTGGACGAGGTGGAGCATTTTCCGGGTTCAAAGTTCAAGGATCAGGTGGATGTGATGACTCAGGCTCTGGAATATTTCCTGCGTCGTGGCGGGCTGACCGAAGGGCGCGACATGAGCTAGGCCGCAGCACGGTTGCTCAATGACCTCAGGAAGTAATGGAAGGTGGAAAAATGAGACTGATTGAAAAGCTTAAACCCGTGATATCGCCTGTGAGCGGAAAGCGCATTCTGAAGGACGTGGAGACGGGCAGAAACTACCGCAGGGTCTCCGGTGGCGTTGCATGGCCCTATGATATCAAACCCGGTGCTGTTGCTGTGCTGGCAGAGGATATTAAGCCTGTCAGGGGGACGGATCATCACCGGGTGGAGGTTGTGGCGGAATTTCTGCATGAGGACCACGAAACTCTGTGCCGGGAAATGGCGAACCTTCAGGACATGCTGCAGGTGGAGGTCTGGCGCACACCGCTTAATCATGCCGGGACAAGGCTGGTGCAGATGTTCAATGAACGCAGGCAGCGTTTAAGACTGCCGTGTCTGGACCTTGTTTCACCGCCGGCAATGAACGGGAGCCGGACTTTCAGGGATTATGACCGCCTTGTGGATCGCAGAACTAGAAATATAAAGACCCTGCATTTCGGTCAGTCTCAGGCTGTGCTGGAGTATAATATTCTGGGACGTGACGATCTGGGCCATAAGCTGGAAGAGTTTCCACCTGTTGCCGCTGTGCTTTATGCCCTTGCCGGGCTGGATCTGGAAAACGCTGCCGCAGGATTTGTTCAGGATAATTACTTTTCAGGAATGACTCATTCCACAGGGGGGTATTAAAATGGTTGTCAGACCAGTTGAAATCGTGACCGGACTGGACAAAATAGGCAAGCTCTTCGGAGTAGGCCGCAATACCGTGCGCATCTGGGCCGGAAAGGATAACTCGCCCATCCGACAGGTGGAGGGGAAATACATGGCGGAAAAGGCGGAGCTGTGGGAGTGGGTTAAGGAGAATACCGTGGTTGATTGCGGTGATTCTCCGGTTTGTTAGTTGTCATTACCTTTGTATCCTTTCGGTTCAACAAATAGCTCTGGGTGTGTTTTTCTCAGTTCTTTTTCTAATTTTGGTGAAAATTTTGCGTTCCGAAGATTTTCAACTTTAGACAATGCAAGTGCATTACTTTTTTCATCAGGAAGTTGTTTAAGTAATATTTTTTTATATATTTCAGAAGAATTGTTTAAAAAAAAGGGTGGTTCTCTTCTGAGGTCAGCCTTACTTAAAAATGCAAATGCAAGGTTTGCTTTTGCATAGTTTGCTAGTCTGAGATCTGATGATACCAAGAATGCGAATTTAAGGTTAGCTCCGTTTAATTTGGCTCCTACCAGACATGCTCGTTGTAATGTGGCTCCTTCAAGATTTGCATCTTTTAGATCAGCAAATCTAAGACTGGCATCGTCAAGTTTTGTTTTTGATAAATTTGCCTTTGATAGATTAGAGCAATTAAGATTTGCTTCACGCAAATCGATTTCACTCAAATTGGCATTACTTAAATTGGCATGAGTTAATTTTGATTTATATCTAAGTATAGTTGAAATAAGTATTTTTTGTCCTTCTAAATATTTTTGAGTTAAAAAAAAGGAACTGATTGTTAATTTAGGGTTTAATACATCAGGTTTAACCGGAACTTCTATTCTTTGCAGTCTGGCTAAATCCCCACATGCTTCTGCTCTGTAATCTGAGGCCATTTGAGTCTGGAAGTTTGAAATTTGAACTTCGTAAGTGTGAACAGCTCTGTCATACCTATTGGAAGCAATGGTAAATAATGCCACATATAAACCTACCAACCATAACATAAAAGAACTTGGTTTTGGTCTTATGTTGGCAACACAAGGGCTTGGTGGAGTAAGTCGTTCCCAGATAGCGCGTATACCGGAGTAGTCATACAAGTTATATAGTGGTCTGGATGATTTTAAAAGCAAAATTAGACAGATGATGCCGATGAGGCATGTTATGTACAATTGCATATTTTTATAAACTGACAGTTGTTCTACATTAGTTGACTATGATTATAATAAATTAGCAATGTGACTTTCAGCTATTTCACTATTTATATAAAAATATTCGTAAGCAAAGTTATATGCTTTATGCCAGTTTGGAAAACATTGAGAAAATATTTTAATAAGTTGTAAAATGTTATCTCTACATTCTGAAATCTCTGTTGAATGTGATATACAGCCATCTATAATCATACTGTCTAATGTGTCTTTTAAGCATTTTTCAAATTTTTGATATGCCTTAAGGCCCTTGTCTTTTCCCCAAAAAATGCGTTTATTTTTTGCTTTGCAATAATCTTCCATAGCCATGACTAGTTTTTGAAGTGCTACAAATGTATGAGGAATATCTTCAAATATAGTAGCGGCAGCATTATAGTTAGAAATAGCCATATTTATCTCCTAAATTTAAATTATATAAAGTTAGATAATAATGCCTTCCATAACGGGATAAATTGGCCATCTGCTACTGGCTGAACTTCAATTTGAAAAAAGTATGCCGTAATACATGCAACAATTATGTAACTATATGATGAAATGTAAAATAATTTTTTATTCGGGATGAATCCAACTTTCATTGAAAATTCAGGTGATTTGATCTGATCAAGTGCGGTTTTTTGCAATGCTATCCAAATGAAAATTAAAAAATATGGAACATACGACAACCAAACCATAAAGCATCCTGCTAGAACACCCATTATTAAAAATAATGGTAGTTTAATCCAGCTGTTGCCAGTTGTTGAGTTGATAATAACTGGTACTATGAAGTGAAATAAAACCAGAATAAGAATAGTCTCAGCAATTCCAATAAGTATAGTCATTTCGCAGTCCTTTTTATTGAGAATATTTCTTAATCCTTTATTCCGTTATTCCTAAATTAACAACCCCCTTGACACCAGAATCCTTTTCTGGCTTTATCAGCTCAGGTGCTCAAAACGCCTTCAGAATCTAGGTCGGTATCCGCTCCCGATAGTTTGGCGGTTTTTTTGTGTCCAGTGAACAGGACTTTCTGTTCTTGTATGCAGTGCTTTATTCCTATCCAATTTCGCCAAGATATTTGCCGGGAGTGTGGAGGCTATAGAATACCCTCACGGGAAAAACCTCTCGCCGCCCACCTAGAGCGGTTTTGAGCTCCCGGTATTTTTAATTTCAAAAATACCACTCAAAAAAATCTAGGAGGCTATTATGCCTAACTCTTCAACAACACCTGAAAGCGTTGTTCAAACCTCGTATCAGCAGGCTTTGGACATTCAGGAACTCACCAGACTTTTACTTCATCACACTTTTCTGGAAACCATTCAGGGGGAAGGGCAGATTTTGCCCGGCCAGCTGACCATGCTTGAAGTCCTCTCGGAGCGCATTGACGGGCTGGTGGACAGCCTCGATGTGCCGGAGGTTCGCCATGTCTGAAATTATACCTTTTGATTTCGGGGATACAGTTGTGCGTGTTCAGCAGGAGCAGGACGGCCGCACATGGTTTGTGGCCAAGGATGTTTGCAGAGTTTTGGATTTAGATAACAGAGAAACTCCTCGCAGACTTGATGAAGATGAGGTGGGTAAAACCCACATCGTCGATTCGCTTGGAAGAAATCAGGAAATGACAATGCTTTCCGAGTCCGGCCTCTATGCTCTGATATTTAAAAGCCGTAAGCCGGAGGCTAAAAAGTTCCGCAAGTGGATAACAGCGGAAGTAATACCCAGCCTGCGCAGAACCGGAAAATATGAAATGGGGCAGGATAACGCTCCGGCAGATTTTGATCTGCATAAGGAACTGTATCCGCTGCTGACCAAGTGGTGCATCCTGCTTAAGGAAAAGGAAGTCTGGCAGCCGCAGGACGCTTTGGAAAAGGCCGTGACCACCATGCAGAGCGCACTAGGCAGAAAATCGGCCGACCCGCTCAATTCCCTCACCCCGCAGGAGGTGAACTACGCTAAAGAATACCTCAACACCCAGATAGCAATCCTGACCGGAAAATCAGCAGAAGTAAAAACACCGGAAGAAATAGAAGCCGCAACCCTCCGCTCCCAAAAAGCCCGCAAAGCCGCCAGAGCCAGATGGGATAAAGCAAAAGGAATCGGAAGATAGGATTAAAAAGAAAGCACCCCGTCATGTGGCGGGGTGCTGTTTGTGTAATTGATAGACCTTGACTTACTACTCCAATGGAGTACTATATGCATATGACTAGGTTGATGACTGTAATTGAAACTCCTGAATTTATAAAAGACATCAAGCGTTCAAATATGAATTCTGATGAACATAGGGAGCTTGTCAATTTTTTAGCAGCAAATCCAACTGCCGGTGTCATTATGGAAGGAACCGGCGGGATTAGGAAAGTTCGCTTTGCAGGATGTGGGCAAGGAAAGAGCGGTGCATACAGAGTGGTTTATTATTATCATGATTGTAAGGTGCCACTATTTGCCTTGAATCTTTTCTCCAAAAACGAAAAATCCAACCTGACTAAAGCTGAACGCAATATGATGAAGAAGCTCGTGCAGATTCTTGTGCAGAGCCTCGAGGAGGAAATGTAATATGTCCAGTGCTGGAGAGCGTATCCTCAAAAGTCTTGAACAGGCTGTATCCATAGCCAAAGGTGAAATGGAAGATTCTGAATACAGGGTTAATATTCCTGAAGAAATTAATGTCCGAAGTATTCGTGAAAAACTTAATATGACTCAAATAGGCTTTGCCAAAGCTTTCGGATTGTCTTTATCTGCTGTTCGCCATTGGGAACAGAATCGCCGTACACCTGAAGGTTCAACCAGAGCATATCTTAAAATTATTGCTCAGGAACCTGAAATGGTGCGTAAGGTTTTGTCTACTCCTGATTGTGAAGCCAGATAAATATTAATTATAGTGTTGTTAAATTATAAAGCACCCCGTCATGTGGCGGGGTGCTTTATTTTTTACCATTCAAAATCACTTGGGAAAATAATTAATTTTCCATCCCCATAGTTTTTGAAATTTAAAATAAACCATTCAGAAAAATCATCATTTGAACATGTTGAATTTACAACTTCAATTTTGCTCCATGCTGGGGCTTTGTTAAATTGGCACCCGTTTAAACTTATATCTGCGGCGGCACAAATATCCGCAGGACAGAAGTAAACGACATTTTCTATTTCATAAAATCTAATTTCTTTGTCTCGATATTTTATCGTTTTTATGAAGTCTAGTTGCATATTAACTCCTTTTAATTGTGATTCGTAATTTAAGGAGGTTAACATAGTATTATTCCTCTTCCAACTGCTCCCATCTAATCCCCATTGCATCAGCAATTCTTTTTAATGTGCTTGGGCGCAATGATTTAGGGTTATTCTCCATCTGGCAAAAGCTGGCCTGAGTAATTCCCATCTTGGCGGCGACTTCATTCTTGGTCATGTTTAGGTGCTCCCGCCATGATTTGACCAGTGTTTTGCCATGCAGAATATGGTTTTCAACCACTTCCTGTGGGATAGCTATACTTTTGTCTGTGTCTGTCATCATTATTCTTCTTTTTCATCCCTCTAATTAATCCCTGTCAACCCCCTTTCTGCTGATCTGTGCCGATCTGTGGCGATCTCTCGCGTCCTCGCTGAAAAACCCGTGTTATTAAAATCCGTATGTATGGAGGCTTTCCTTTTGCCTTTATAACCTCGCCGACCGTCCGTGTCTGACTGGGCCGGACACGGGCGGTTAATACGGAGTCTGATGTGAGCGAACCTGTTTTTGATTCCCGGCTTAGCAAAGAAATTGCCGATGCTGTTGCCGCAGGTATCAGCAAAGGCGTTGCCTGCGCTTTGGAAAACGGAGCCTGCTCCTGCCGTCTGGATGGCGAAGCCGCCAGAGAAGTAGGGCATTTTATGGGCATGGTGCGTGATATCGGCGGCGGTGAACACTCCAAAGGCATTGAGCGCATGCGTGAGCACCACAAAGCTGTGGGAGCCATGCTTGAAGGCCGGCGTGTTTTCTGGCTGATGTTTTTTAAAATTATGGCCACTGCCGGAATCGGTTTTGTGGGCATGGCCTGCTGGGATTATTTCAACAGGATGGGGCGCTGATGAAAAATCCTCCGTTTGAAGGAACTATCCTGCGCCGTCCTTATACCGATCAGGGAACACTTGGTGTTCTGACCATCCCCCTTGCAGGGTTCACCTGCTTTTCCATTGAGCTGCCGTGGCGTGAAAACCAGAATTCCATCTCCTGTATCCCGGCGGATACTTATCTGCTTTTTCGCCGCTGGTCCGCCCACTGGAACGGCTTTGTCTACCAGTTTCGCAATGTTCCTCAGCGCATCGCCATTCAATCACACAGCGGCAACGTAGCCGGGGATAAATCACTGGGCTACCGCTCCCATTCTCTGGGATGCGTGCTGCTTGGCTCCTGCATCTGCAAATTGTGGGGCCAGCTTGCTGTTGGAAACTCCAGACATACCTACCGCAGATTTTTAAATGCCATGCAGGGGCGTGACCTGCTGCTTGAAATAAGGGAGGCCGATAATGGCTGATGCCGCATTATTTGATCTTGTCGGTTCTTCCCTGCTGGGAATCGGAACCGGTGGGGTAGCTACAATTTTTCAGAATATTTTTGGTGGAATCTCCAGCTGGATAAGTGAATGGCAGAAACGCAAGACTCTGACCCTTCAGCATCAGCAGGAAATGGAGATGACCGACAAGCAGATAGAAATGCTCAAAGCGGAAGGGGATATCGCTGTTCAGAAATCCCGTGAAGACAGGGCGATGACCGAGACTATAATCGACGGTCAGAACTATCAGCAGTCGCTGCTGCACGATGCCGCGACATATTCCAAAGGCAGTGAAAAAACATGGGCGGATTTTCTGCTTGTTGTTGCCGATTTTGTGCGCGGAATAACCAGGCCGTTTATGACAGCTTTTCTGTGCTGGATAACATGGTCCACATATCAGCATTTTACCGGATATCTGGCCTCGGAAAATGTGCTGGTTGATCCCGGCACCGCCAACGAAATGGTCCGCTATATCGTGACCAACACTGTTTTTATGTCCAGCTCTGCTGTGGGCTGGTGGTTTTCATCCCGTCCGTTGAACAAAGGCAGGGCTGTAAAATGAGCGCTGATCTCGGTGTATTCATAAAAAAGCTTTTTACCGAAGCTGAGGAAGCCCGCAGTGCCAAGGAGGATAGCTGGACCAAGGACTACCTGCAGGTAAAAAGCCGCTATGAACAGGGCGAGATTAAAAAGATTAAACGCTCCAAAATTTATGTTCCGTCAACAAGAGTCAAAATGAATACCGTTATGACTCAGGTTATGGACCTGCTTTTTCCTTCCACCGGAGAAAGAAACTGGGATTTGAAACCATCTCCGCGACCGGAACTGCATCCTTCCATAGTCAGCCACTACAAGCAGCTTGCCGCCGGGCAGGGACAGCAGATTTCAAGTGATGAACTTGAAAATTATATTGAGAAACAGGCGAAAGAATCATGCACTGAGATGGGTAACGAAATTGCCGACCAGCTTGTGGGCGGCAGTGGAAGAAAATCATACCGCAGTGTCTGCCGGTCCGTAATGGAGCAGAAACTTAAATACGGAACCGGAATTCTGAAAGGGCCGCTTGTGCGGGAAGAATACCGGGAAGCCTATGCCGTTCAGCAGGACGGTTCATGGCGGCTTGAAAAATCGCAGTCCACAGAACTGAAACCGTATTTTGAAGATGTCTCTGTCTGGAATATTTATCCCGACCCTAATGCAACTGCACTCGGTGACTGCGAATTTATAATTCAGGATCATATTTACAACAGGCAGCAGGTTCTGGACCTGCTGGCTTACCCCGGATTCAAGGAAAAACTGATTCGCAGGTATCTTGAAGACCATAATGACGGCGACCTTGATTCATATAAAGCTTTTAAAGGAAACGGCATAACAGGCGAAAACACTCACCGGACTGAAAAACGCTACCGTGTGTATGAATTCTGGGGAAGCCTCAGCGGTAATCAGCTTAGCAGTGTGGGACTTGAGATACCGGAGGAAAACGCCGCCGATGTTTTTCCGGCCAATGTCTGGATGCTCGGCGATCTGGTAATTAAAGCGGTTATCAATCCTCTTGAAGGTTCTTCAATACCTTATCAGTTTGATTACTTTGTAAAGGATGAGGATTCAATCTGGGGTGACGGTCTGCCAAAGCTGCTGCGGCACCCTCAGAAGGCTCTCAACGCTTCCATGCGTATGCTGCTTGATAATGCTGCTGTTTCATGCGGGCCGCAGGTCGGTGTCAACATGAGTGCGATACGGCCCGGTGAAGATCCGAGAGATATCTATCCTTTCAAGCTCTGGGCTTTTTCCTCTGTTGAAGACATGAACAAAGCTCTTAAATTTTTCTCAGTGCCTTCCTACACCAACGAGCTTATGGCTCTTGTGCGTGTTTTCAATGACATGGTGGATGATATGTCCGTACCCCGTTTTATGGGTGGTGACGGCTCGCAGATGCGCGGAGCAGGTAAAACCGCCAGAGGGCTTTCCATGCTCATCGGTGCGGCCCACCAGATTCTGAAAGACCTTGTCAAATCACATGACGAAAACATCACCCGTCCTTTTTTCCGTAAAATGTATTTCTGGAATATGCAGTTCAACTCCCGGTCTGAGATCAAGGGAGATTATGAAATTATCGCTACCGGAACTTCTGTTCTGATGGCCAAGGAGGTTCAGCTTGAACGTATGCAGACTATTCTGGCCATTTCTGACAACCCGCGTTTTGCGGGCTGGGTTGATGATGAAAAACTTATCCGGGAGATCAGCAAAAATCTTGAACTGCCGGAAGGTGTTCTTCGTTCGGCTAAGGAAAAGGAACGAATGGATAATCAAAAAATGCTGGATTCGGCCCGTGCAAATGTTCAAGCGCTGGTTGAAGAATTGGAAAAAAATGGCGTGGACGTGCGGCAGGCTCTCTCTGAAAGCCTGAAACAGCAGACAACTCAACTGGCTGGAGGGCAGGCAGATGAAGCTGGTGGACATGCGGCTTAAGCCGGAGAAGAAAAACAAGAAATCAAAAGAAATAACAGCGGTTGACGAATCGGAACACGAAGAATTTCCGTGGGGGCTGCGTCTTCATTTTAATGATGAATCAGTGTCCAGACTGGGACTTAAACCAAAGGATATTAAAGTTGGCTCCACTGTAAGACTGGAGGCAAAAGCATTTATTTGCAGTGCCGGAGCCCAGCCCGGTGGAAAGAAAAGGTCCATTGAATTGCAGATTGTGGAGCTGGGCATTGATTCAGGCGGAAGTTTTGAGGATGGATTTAACGCAGGAGTAGAGGCTGATGATGACTAGCAGCGAAAAATGCAGAGAACTTCTGGAAAGCGGTGGTCAGACACTCAGCAAAATTCGTGAGTATCTGGACCTCAAAATTACGGAAGAAACTGAAAATCTTGTGAATGCTCCTCTGGATGATGTTCCCCGGTTGCAGGGCAGAATCAAGGCTTTTCGTGATTTTAAAACGGACCTGACCCCTGTTGTTGAAGAGCATGAAAGCCTGAACCCTTATAATTGAGGAGGTTGAAATGATAAATTCACAGATTGATGGCGATCAGGAAAAAAGCGGTTTTGAGCGTGGATTTGAGGCTGGAGACTCCGGAAATGATGCGGAGATGGAATCCATGAATGAAGCTGATGCCGAAGATAGTGAAGACTCGGGAGCTGAAGCCGGCGGTGATGAAGCTGATCAGCATTTAGAAGATGAAAATTCTGAAAATGATTCCGAGTCGGATTTCGAAGAAAATAATCATGAGGATGATTCGGATTCCGGTGACGATGCGGATCTGCCGCAGGGTGAAGCCGCCGAAGCTCCCGCCGGGGAAAAAGATGGAAGCCGGGATTTTATAGAACAGTATTTCGGCAGTGATCCTCAGTCCTCAAAGCTTGAAAGTGCTTTTGAGCTGGTGGAAATACCCGAGGAAATAAAGGCGGAAGCCAAAGAAATACTCAAGGTTAATCCTCAGTATGAAAACCTTCTTCTTGAAAATTCAGAGGACGGACAGCGTTTCAGGGCCAATCTTTATGAATTCGGTCCTGAAGCGGCAATCGGTCAGCTGGAGTCTGCATATCGTTCCAGACAGACCGATTCCCGTGTTGATTCGGTTGTCAGTTCCGGCAGAAGGGAGCGTTTAAAAGCTCACTATTCGGAGATAAGAAAAGAACATCCTGATTATATTGACCTTTTGTTTGATCCGGAAAGAACAGATGAACTCAAATCATTCAGCACTAAGCTGACCGGGTGGGCCGAAGAGCTTCCTTTCAGGGAGGCTAGTGAGGCTTTCAGAATTATAAAATCAGGCACATCCGCTGAAGTTTCCGGTTTGCTGACCAGATATAAAGAAGCAACTTCCCGGACAAAGGAAAACCCTGTTAATCGCGTGTCGGCAAGGGATGTCATAGCGGTTCCCGGCAAAAGAAAGCCGGCCAGAGACATTTCAACGGGCAAAACCTTTGAATCCGGTTTTGATGCGGCTGTAGCCGATGAAAACAGAAAGCGCAGGAGAAGATAATGGCGACAACAATGTATGGCGATATCAGTGACGATGTTGCCGGTTATGTGGTTCCGGGATTCCTGAGACGGGCCGATAACTGGAATATTTTCGGTAAATTCGGGCAGTCTATCAAGATGCCTAAAAATAAAAGCACTGTTGCCAAGTGGCATGGCTACGAAGCCCTTGCCCCGGCGAAAACCCCGCTGGCTGAAGGTGTCAATCCTTCCGGTAAAAAACTGGTCAGGCGGGATGTTACTGCAGAACTTGAGGTGTTCGGTGACTTTATCGAAATCACCGATGTGATTGTGGATACACACGAAGACCCGGTTCTTAACGAGTCCATGGAAGTTCTTGGCGATCAGGCCGGGCAGACTCTGGATATGGTTATGGAAGGCCGGCTGCGTGGTGGCACAAATGTCATCTACTCTGGCGGAACAACCAGAGCCACGGTAACAAAACCGATTACAAAAAGTGTTCAGCGGCTGGCAACAAGGGCTTTAAAGCGTCAGAAGGCCAGCAAGATCACCAAAGTGCTTTCATCTGATGTCAAATATGGTTCGGAAGCTGTAGCAGCTGCTTATGTCGGGATTACTCATTCTGATTGTGAATCCGACATCAGGGAAATTCCGGGTTTTGTCCCGGTTGAAAAATATGGACAGATATCACCGTATGAAAATGAGATCGGTAAAGTGGAAGATGTACGTTATCTGGTTTCCACTTCCATTGAGCCTATGGCTGATGCCGGTGGTGCCAAGGGTGCTTCCGGTGCAGAGATGCTTTCTCAGTCCGGCACTATGACTGATGTCTATCCCATCTACTTCATAGGTGCTGATGCTTATGGTGACGTTGCCATCAAAGGCAAGGATTCTGTTATCCCCAAGGTGGTTAACCCTGAAACACCAAGTAAAAGTGACAAGCTCGGCCGCAAGGGCCATGTGGGCTGGAAAACCTATTATGCCACTGCCATTTTGAATGATGCCTGGATGGTTCGTGTTGAAGTAGGTGTAACTGAAACCCCTGCTGATGCCTAAGGAGACCGCTGATGGCTAAAAATAGTGAAGAACAGAAAGAGTTGTCCAAAGATCAGGCCGTATCAGTCAACCCTGAACGTGTAGCTGAACTTGAGAAACTGCTTGCCGAAAGCAGGGAGGCTTTAACCAGCTCTGAACGTGAGAAGCAAGAACTTAAACAAGGGCTTGAAGAAGAGAAAAAGGCCCGTGAAGATCTTATTCTGGAAAACCGTAAACTTGATGAGCATGCGGCGCAGATGGAGGAGTCCGAACAACTGCGCCAGAAGAGTGAAAAACGCAGAAAAGTTATTATTGCCGAAGATGGCCCGAATGGAAAACGTGATGTTTTCATCGGGATTCAGGGTGTTGCTTATCAGATCAAACGTGGTGTGGAAGTTGAAATACCGGAGTCTGTGTATTCGGTGCTCAGCTCGGCTGGTTACACTGTTTATGATGAAGTGGGTGAAGGGGATGATGTAGAATACGTTCCCCGCTTTGTCCCGCGTTTTAACTTCAGGATTGTTGAATAAAAATGAAAGCCAGAGAGGTCTTTAAACTGGTTTCCGCCAAGCTGCAGGATATGAAAGTAGATAGCCGCCGCTGGCCGTGGGAAATTACAGAGGGCAAGCTTAGCATGACCGATGTCTGCAACTCGGCAATTCGCAACATTGCCTTGCAGCGCCCTGACGCCACTGCGGTGACAGAAGCTGTGAAACTGCAGGAAGGGGTTAAGCAGCTATTGCCAAATCCTTCCAACGGGAGCGGAGCGAGTAAGAAGGCTCTTAGGCTTATTGAAGTAATTCAGAATATGGGGTCGCTGGGAACTGTTCCCGGTGAGCCCATATTTCTGTCTTCTAAAGATTCCATGCGTCTTGGTCCGTGGACAACAACTTCCGATGACGTGGACAACTACGCTTATGATGCCAGAACAAATCCTGAAATATTCTGGGTTCAGCCCGGCATAGAAGCCGGCGCAAGCGTTTATGTTTCTATGACCTATTCTGCCGAACCTGATGCTGTAACCGGGCCTGACGATGAGCTTCCGCTTTCATCAACATTCAGTGGTCCGGTTGTTCACTGGATGCTTTATGAAATTCTTTCCGGTGACAGTTCTGAGGTAAATATGAGTACCGCACAGTTTCATTTCTCCGCATTTTATCAGGCTCTCGGCGTGAAACTTAAAGCCGATCTTTACTACCCGAAACAGGTTGAGTTCGTAAAAGGATAATTTATGGCCAATGTATTATGGAAAACTCTTGTGCCGTATGTTCAGCCTGAGGTCACAACATGTCCTAAAGGTACCATAATTAATGAAATACGCAGGTCCGCTATAGTTTTCTGTGAAAGTTCTTCTGTATGGGAAGAGTCGCTCGATCAGCTTTTTTTCCCTGCCGGACTTGATACCGCCGGCCTTGATGCACCGCACGGAGCACGGGTTTTTCTGGTCACTGAGTTGAAAGGCAAGGATGGTATTTTAGATCCACGGCACGATTATTATGCAACTGCCAGTACTGTTACTTTGAGAGAGAAACCGTCAATTGATGCCAGCTATGAAGTCAGAGCATTACTTAAACCGACTTTGTCTTCAGACGGCATGCCCGAAGGACTGATTGAAGACTGGGGACTTAAAATTGCCTACGGGGCTATTGCCTCTCTTAAAGCGATGCGCGGTCTGGAATGGGAAGATCTCACCGGAGCGCAGATTAAAATGAAGCTGTTTAATGACGGCATTGCCGATGCCAGATTATCCCGACTTCATGGCGGAACGAACAAACCGCTGCGTGTCAGATCAAGGAGCTTTTTCTAATGAGTGTACCTACCGTAAACGTGACCTGCACCATTAACGACTCAGAAGGTAATCCGGTTGAAGGCGCAAGGGTTTCCGCCAAGCTCAGTACAGCCGAGAAATACAACGGGTTTGTGGTTCCGCTTACTACGAATGCTGTCTCTGATGGTACAGGGATTGCCGTATTAGCTCTGTTTCCTAACGAACTGGGAAGCGAAGGAAGCGAATATCAGTTTAAGATAATGAATCCCTCAACTGGTAAATCAATCAAATTTCCTGCTGTTATCCCAAATCTGGATTGCAATCTGTTCGAGATCGCCAATGTGCCGCCATATCCCCGTGAATATGTGGGCGATACATTCAGTAAGCCCGTGTTTGAAGCCAGAGATCAGGTGCTTTCTTCTGTAGAAGTTGCCACACAATCTGCCGCCAACTCACTGGCTTCAGAACATAATGCCTCTCAGTTTGCAGCTGTAGCACAGCAGAGCAAAGGGGAAGCTCTTACCTCTGCTACTTATGCCAGTACTTCCGCTGGTCAGGCTCAGACTGCCAAGGTTGCGGCTGAAAGTGCGCGGGATGCTTCGGTGTTTGCAAAAGGTGGTGCTGAAGCCGCGCGGGATGAGGCGCAAGCCAAGGTTGTTTCTATCCCCGGTCTTATTGATACAGAGAAAGGACTGGCTGTTGATGCGGTCAACAGTGCCAAGGATGCCGCTGTCGCTGCAGTTCAAGGCATGCCTGAGTTTGCAAACGATGAAGAAGCAATCCTTCGCAAGTTCGTTAATGACCTTATTTCCGGTGTGACTAAAGGGATTGAGGGACGATGGAAGTGTGTTGAACGTATTTCGATTGTACCATCATATATTGGGTATAATACGGTAGGTGGAGTTACTGAAAACACGTATTTAATAGGGGAAACAGCTTTTGGGTCTTTAAATATTGGAGATCAAAAAACGTTTGACCTCCGCCATAAAGGTTTTGTTGGTGGTAACTCAGGTGAGTTCTATGAGGTGTTAGGAAAAAGAGCTTCCCCATCTCCTATATTGAGGCTCCATCCAAAACACGGAGACGTACTCGCCGACTTCACCGCAGGTAACACATATCCTGTAATCGTTTTTCAAGAATCCACCGACTCCGCAGACCAGATGGAAGGCGATTTGGATCATGTGGAAATCTTCAAAGGCAGCAATGTTGCTCTTGCCGATATTTTTAACGTTGGGGATTACGCTGTTTACAATCCCGGATACTGGAACGGTAAGAGCTGGAAATCTCAGTTGTTGGGGGATGTTGATGTAACTTCTGGGTATATTGTTTTAAAGGGTGGCAGGAAAAGTACAGCTCTTGGATCATCTACTCTAGGGGTAGTATCTGTACGTCGCTCAGACGGTCTGTGGCAAAAGTACAATAATACAGGAGCGACAGCACCACTTGGAGCCGGATTTATAGCCTCAGAGAACGCTTTTTATGTAAATGTCTCTGAGTCCTACGACATCCTTGGATACACCTCCGAAGCCGATATGCTGGTAAATTGTGTAATTGAAGTTCGTTATAATACCAAGGCGCGCAGGGTAAGGCCGATTGCGAATCCTAGTGGTGTGAAGGTTTTGGGGGATGTTTGGCTGAGCAATGTTTACGTAGAAAGCCAAGGGGCTACATTAGCTTACGAGCTTGGATGTTTTGTCCCGACAGGTACGCAGTTCTTCAATCGGAGGGGACTCTTCAAGAAGCAGAATCCGGTTACCGAAATGCTCTTGTATTACATCTACGGTACATCTGATGGCCTGCTGACTACATCTTCGCCCAATGGGGCAGTAGCCCTTTTGGGTCTCTACGAGTCCGGTGGAACATACCACATAGCACTCTGGTCCAAAGAACTCATCTACGACACCGACTGGGGCGATGATGGCAAAATCAACGTGGTTGATAACGTAGTCACGTCCACTGATCTTAATGGCAATGTCGTTTTAGCCGGTTGTTACGGCTATGACACAGGCCAAGCCGTAGCAGCATAGGAGCCCACTCATGTTCAAATCATTCGATGATGTAAAAATGGTGGCTTCCTTCGGCAAGCCCGACAACGTTTTGAACCTTTTCATCACCAGTTATTTGCAGGGCCGGAGCCTGCGTGAGCAGTACGAAACAACTCTTGAAGAAGAGGGGATCTTTGACGAGCAGAGCTTTGCGCTGTGGCTGAAAAGCCAGATGGAAGATGAAGACTTCACCCTGCCTGAAATCAGTGAAGAGCAAATCACTGATTTCAAACATGACAATTACGCTATGTTTCGCGCTGGAGCATACCCGCCAATGGAAATGCATCTTGATGCGGTAGTTAAAGGAGATGAAGAACAAAAAGCTGAGTATGTGCGATTGTGTCAGGAAGTGAAAGGAAGATTTCCAAAGCTGGAGGTCGAATAATGTCCATCATCGTCCCGATTTTTCGTGGAACTCAACCTCGAATTTCTCCAAGGCTTTTAGACAGTACAAACTCTCAGACTGCCATGAACTGCAATCTGAAGCGTGGGATACTCTCTCCGCTCATGGACTTGCAGGGGCAGGCTCCGAATCCAATCCCTAAGGCCGGGAATCTGCGTAGTATCTACAAGCTGCGTTCCGGTGATTGGCTTTACTGGCCCAATGTGGTGGATATTTGCGAAGCTGCGGCAACGGACAGTAACAGCCGTATTCATTTTACTGGCGACGTTTATCCTAAGCAGACTGACGCTGCGATGGCGACTTCCGGTTCTGTTTTCACCTATCCTACTCAGACCAGACGTTTTGGTTTGCCGAAACCTGATCAGCCGCTTACTGTGCAGCTTGCTCCTGCTTCTGTTGATGAAGATGCCGAGATCGAGCGGTCTACCTCCTACGTTTATACTTATGTTACTGATTGGGGTGAGGAATCCGAACCTTCTGACCCTACAGGCTCAATTGACGTTAAAACTGGTCAGGAATGTGTACTGACTAATTTCCGTTTGCCTACATTGGACGGGGTAACGGTTAAGTCTTTTCGCGTCTATAGACTGAATGCTGGTGATGACTCTGCTGAATCTCAGCTTGTGCCTTATTCCAATGAGACAGCAGAGATGCCTTCAAGTGCTGATACATTCACTGACAATGTGGCTGACTCCGATCTTTCTGGAGAGGTGCTGCCTACTGAGAATTGGAACCGTCCCAAGGATGATGTTTCCGGGCTGATCCATACCGGCAACGGCATGTTCTTCTGCTTCCGTGGCAAGGATATTTACGTTTGTGAGTCCTTTGTTGCTTACGCTTTCCCGTGGAATCTTGCTTTTAATGTTCCGCATGATGTGGTTGGTCTGGGTTATTTTGATCAGACTGTGGTTGTGCTGACCAAAGGTCATGCCCATTTGATTAATGGTGTTGACCCTGAGTCTTTTTCTATCGATAAGTTTTCTTACAACGAGGCCTGCGTATCTAAACGTTCCGTGGTCAACTCTCCTGCAGGTGTGATCTATGCCTCGCCGGATGGACTGGTGTTGATTGGTCCTAACGGTATGTCCATGCTTACCAGCTCTCTCTACACTAAGGAACAATGGCGGGCTCTTAATCCTGAAAAGCTGATCGGGTTTTATCAGGACGGTCAGTACATCGCCTTTTTTGAAGGCACTTGGCCGGGGATTATTTTTGACTTTGAGATGCAGGATATTGTTAATGTGTCGCTGACTGGAAAGCAGGTCTACGGCGGTCATGTGGATACTGAGGACGATGCCTTGTATTTGCTGACCTACGACACGGCCTACCGCATTGAGAAATGGGAAGGTTCAAGTTCTACTTTAAGTTTTGTTTGGAGGTCGAAAGATTTCTTTTGTTCTCGTCCGGTAAATATGGGTGCGGCCCGGATTATGGGCGAACAGTCTGAGGCAAGTCCTGTTCGGTTTAAGACTTATCTGGATGGTGAGCTGGTTGATTCTTGCGTTATCACTGATGATGAACCGTTCCGGTTATCTGCGGGCATGAAGGGACGTGACTGGGAATTTCAACTAGAAGGCACTGCCGATGTTTTTGAAGTGCGCATGGCTCCCGGCATAGCGGAGTTGCAGTATGGCCAGTAAAGGAAAGAAGTCCGCCAACCTGCCTGCTGTTCCTGCTGGCGTTGACAAGCAGACTCGTGATTTTTTGACAGCTCTGAAAGAAACGGTTGAAACTATGCAGGGCAAGCGGCGCAACTCCTTTATGGATTCCGTGGTTACTTTTCGTGATTTACAGAACATGGGCCTGAAGGTTTCAAACAAGGTCGGCACTGAGGCTGATTATGATTTCACTCGTTTTTTGCGCTC
>NZ_AUCX01000021.1 GCF_000429985.1 Maridesulfovibrio bastinii DSM 16055 | reverse complement strand
ATGCTTGTGACATTTCACCCGAAGAATCGATGCGCGTCCGTTATGCGGGATACTTTTGATGAATCGCAAGAACGTGTCCTTAATCCGAAAAGAAGAACTGCGGCATTGCGGACAAACTGGTTTACCCGTCCATTCCACCTCAAGAATTATCGGAAAATATGACACAACCTTTTTGATTGCAAAATCGGGCAGGCCGATTAAGATTCGATCCATAAATTGATCTCCTTTCTTTGGTCGGAAATTTGATCAATTTATAGGGCATATCGAGTCGGTTCGGTATGCCTTTCTTTTTATCGGATTATCCTATCGCCCCTTTCTTTGAGGTAGAGCCATTTATATTCTAGACTTTGATTCTCAAATATTTCGCAAACAGACCTATCAATTTCATTCTTATTTTTCGCAAAAAGACCAAATCTAAGACCATACTCCTTTTGAATATAATCGCTTGAAATCCCTAGGATGGAAAGGAATTTAAACTTGATCATTACACTTAAAAGATTTTCAGCAAGGACAAAATACTGCCTATCTATATAGGAGATAGCTGTGTACTTATTAAGATGAGCCTCATCATTCCTAACTTTCACAGCTCTTTTAATTGCCTCTCTATAAATAATCTGACTTTCTGCACTATCAAAAATTTTATCTAAATAATCATAGAATTTCTGCTTATTACCAATTTTCTTAGCCCTTCCAAGTGAATTCAAACAAAAACTTCTTAATGATTCACATTCAAGATCTTTTAATACTGACTTCGCCTCGAAAAGCTTCTGCTCATCATTACCAGATATTTTTCGACAACTGTTATCTAACAGCTTCTCCAATATCCTAACTTTATAAAACAATAACACTAGAATATTATTAAAATCACCTAAAAGCATCCCATCATACAATTTACACATTCTATCATATTCTTCGTACTGCAAATACCATAAATCTATCATATTTCCCAAAAAATTGTTTAAAAAAGATAATGAAATAACCTCTGAAGGATGGACTGGTTGTATATTTATATGCTTATGATTAAAGAACGAAACCAAAACTTCGGTCTCATAAATAATGTCATATAATTTTATATCATAACAAGCATGATGAGAGTCACACAAAAAATTAATTAGATTCACAAGTGGAAAATACAAATCAATAGCTTCAACTAGGGATATGCTCTCTTCATTAATCTTAGATATCTTAATGAATAATATCATCGAAGAGCTTGAATTTAACATCCCAATAGACCGATTTGATGATGCTACAGCTTTAAATTCAATCTGCTTTTGATTTAGATATACAGAAAAAAATTCATGATAAAAATTTACTTCATTCTGCTTCTTCCAATCTAGGTACGCCGCTGCAAGCCAAGCTTCAATTGTACTAGATTGTAAGGTTAAATATAAAAATCTTTTTTCTGTACGAGTCTCAAACCAACCTCCTGTAATCATACAACCAACATTAATACAAGCTGTAAATAATGGTTCTATACCGATATAATTAGTATCTTCTTGAACTAAAATACAATTCAATAGAGTCACCTCTGTCCCTGATGCACATAACCCTAAAAAACAATCGGCATTTTTGATATGAAAATACTCCTCTTTTGATAGACACCAAAACTTTAAAAGCAAAACTCCTTCCTCTTCCCTCTCCAGAACTCCTTTGATATTAAGCTTGTCGCAGCTAGTCGGCCTCCACTCGCCATATATAGGAAATTTTTTTTCATCAGGCATCAGGAACTCCAAATATCCTTAAAAAATTCTAAGGGCACTATCACAAGTGCTAATTACACACCAACTACAAAACAACATAAATTATCCCAAATAGACATCGAAAACAAAATAGACTATTTTTATTTGCATTAATATCGAACTACTATAGAACACAATAAAATTAAACGAGACCAACACATGTCTAACTCCACAATGAAGGCCAAAGTTTTACGAAAAATATTAACAGCCTTTGATCCAAATGACGAAATAACTTTTGGAAGCTCTACATTTTCGAGACGCCCTTTAACTTTCTATCGAACTAAAGTAAGAGGCGAAAAGTTACTCCTTATTGAGTTAAACGAAATCCATGATGACCTAAGCAATTGGAACAGACCTGAACCAGAACACGAAGCACGCATAACTGTGGGCGACCTTCTCATGCATATAGATGTACCAGATGATTGGGATATTGGCTTCAATTGTACAGATGATGCAGTCCACCTAAACTTCCATGAAATTAAAAAAATTGTCGCGATAGACGTTATCCAGAACGATACCCCTGAATGGAGACGAGTACCAGAATAGTGCGAGGCAACAAAAAAGGCAGCCAACATTCAATTGACTGCCTTTTCAGGTTTTATAAACCGGAAAAATTGACTCATGCATCTGCCTGATACATTCCATTTTGGGTACCAATAAATCTTTGCCTTAGCATCGGTTGTGATGAAATGGCCTGTAATTTTCAGGATATTTATAATCCGTTAATCTTCACCGGAATTGTCTTCATCCGTCTGATTATCATCATGAGACTGAAAATCTTCCTGTGCGTCATTTTTTTTAGCCAGTTTACGTTTCATTTTTTCTTCTTTCTTCTTTTTCTTGGCCAGCTCTTTTTGACGCTTTGCAAAACTGTAATTCGGTTTTGCCATATTTTTCTCCTCATTTTATTTTTTATCTATGCAAATAGAAAAGCCGTCCCTCCCGAGAGAGGAACGGCTTGAAAAATCACTTCAATGGTAATCAGTGACTACCAGCGAGGACGCTCGGTGCGGGGCTTAGCTTCGTTAACCTTGAGGTTACGTCCGCCGAAGTCGTTGCCGTCAAGAGCGCTGATTGCTTCCTGAGCTGCATTGTCGTCGCTCATTTCAACAAAACCGAATCCACGGGGACGGCCAGTTTCACGATCTTCGATGAGTTTAACGGAAGTTACTTCGCCGAATGCTTCAAAAGCGTTACGTACATCTTCTTCACTTGCGGACCAGGGAAGGTTTCCAACATATAAATTTTTAGACAATTTTCTCTCCTGAGAGTTCTTATGCCAGCCACATGAAACGTGGCAAAGGCGTTAATTGAGTTGCGTCAGTTATTTAAAATCATCCGCCCTGCACTATAACAAGAGCAAAACGGATGCTTCTATGCTGCTCGATACTTTCTGCCGGATTTGCGATTTCGGTTGCGTGAAAACTTTCCAGCATCCTTACCGCTTGACGGAATTTTATTACCGCCAAAATTTTTCTTGGGTGCGTTTGCGAACGATGAATGTTCTTCCACCCTTACTTTTGTAGTTTTCTGGATAGCTTTCATCTGATCCAGATCATCGGAAGTTACAAGGCTTATTGCAAAGCCGTCTCTTCCTGCTCTGCCTGTTCTGCCGATTCTATGTGTATAAGTCTCAACAGTATCAGGCATATCATAGTTTATGACGTGAGTGACACGGTCACAATCGATTCCTCTGGCGGCTATATCAGTAGCAACCATTATAGTGAAATCTCCGTCACGAAAACCGTTGAGAGCCCTTTCACGCTGTCCCTGACTCATATTACCCTGCAGAAAAGTTGTATTATGTCCGCTTCTGGATAACCGATATGAAAGCTTTTTAGCTTTGTGCTTGGTCCGGGTAAAAATAAGCATGCTCTGATGCCTTTCCTGCCCGATAAGAGTTTCAAGGAGAGCGATTTTGCCGCTATTTTGTGTTTTGTAGAAAGTATGTTCAATGCTGGTAACTGGAACAGCTGTATCAATTTTAACTGTTTCAGGATTAACCAGAATTTTATCGGCAAAAGCACGGATAGAACGGGGCATTGTGGCCGAAAAAAGCAGATTCTGCCTTTTGGTCGGAAGATAGGATAAAATTTTCTTAATGTCGGGCATAAAACCCATATCAAGCATTCTGTCAGCTTCATCAAGCACCAGAACATCAATCATGCCGAGATTGACAGCTTTTTTTGCCATCAGTCCGACAAGCCGTCCGGGACAGGCTACTATGATATTAGCAGACCTACAGGCTTTAATCTGGGGTCCCATACCTACCCCGCCGATGGCAACGCAACTGCGGATGCCAGTATTGCGGGATAATTCTGTGAAATTTTCGTTAATCTGAAGGGCAAGCTCTCTGGTGGGAGCAAGAACAAGAACTTTAGGAGCGTTCCCACTGGATGCTCTGGAAAGAAGACGCTGCAGTATAGGCAATGCAAACGCAGCTGTTTTGCCGGTTCCGGTCTGGGCAAGACCCAAGACATCGTGTCCTTTCAAAATAAGTGGAATGCTACGGCTCTGGATCGGTGTGGGGGTTTCGTAACCACACGCTTTGACACAGGAATTAATACGCTGGTCAAAGGAAAAAGTACTAAAGGTCATTAAAAGCCTTGGGTGAAAAAAAAATGATCTCGACGGCGCGCGACAGCGGTCGAACCTGATAAATCAGGTGATAATTTAATGACTCTGGTACGGGGAGTAAATCTTTTGACGGACATGCAGCTATAAGCTGCATAATTGGGGCTAAGAAGTAGTCATGCGTCCAGTCACGCTGAGTGAACCCTTTATCCACTATTTATTTACAGAAGTAAAGTAGTTTAATGAAATTAATTTTAATTCATTTAAGTGCCTGAAATAATGGGTCACCCAGCGTGTTACTAAACTTAACTCATCATCAGCAGATAAATATTCAATCAGCATGGGTAGAAATTAGAATGCCCTTGAAGCAATAAATAAAATATACTATATTTAAGATTAAAACCTTAAAGGAGATAATTATGTCCACCAAAGAAGAAAGAAGACAAAACGTAATAGAAGTCCTTAACAAAGCGCGTGCAATGGAACTCCAGTCTATCCACCAGTATATGAGTCAGCACTACAGGCTTGACGACATGGATTATGGTGAACTGGCAAAAAATATGAAACTCATAGCGATAGACGAGATGCGCCATGCCGAAGCCTTCGCCGAAAGAGTAAAAGAACTCGGCGGAGAACCGACAACCGAACTGGCTGGCGAAATAGCCAAACGTCAGGATATTAAAACAATATTCTCCTATGATTCAAACGAAGAAGACAACGCCATTGATTCATACAACCAGTTCCTGTTGGTATGTAGAGACAACGGTGACTCCATCAGTGTAAAGCTTCTTGACGACATCATTAATGACGAGCAGGAGCACTTCAACTATTTTGATGCCATCAACGATCATATTCAGCAGCTTGGTGACGCCTACCTCTCAAGGATAGCCGGAACACCTTCATCCACAGGCTTACAGCCGCAGGGCTTTGTAATTGCCGGAAGTGCTGAATAAGCAGCAAAGCTGTTTAAAAAAGTAAAGAATAAAATAACGGCAGCCGGTCATAAGGCCGGCTGCCGTTTACATACGAATAAAGAATCAACGTCACAACACAGACTACATACAGAGGATCAGTCCTATACTAAATGGCTTCGTCCCTATGGCAGTCTTTGGAGTAGATATATTCCATCCGCTCAAGACCTGTTCCATAGCAGGCCTGTTTGCTGAACGGAGCGATCCAGATAAAATCACCGGATTCTACCGGAAGCCATTTTTCATCCAGCAGATAAAGCCCCTGTCCCTGATAAATATACATACCGTGCTCCTGCACATGTGTTTCCACAAACGGATGACAACCGCCGGGAAGAAAAGCCAGTGTATGGAAATTCATATCAAAAGCTTCATCAACAGGAAGCAAATCACGGACAAAAACATTTTCCATCTGATCGTAAAATTGTTCCTCGATCTCACGGATTGATCCCGTAACCATCCACGGCTGCTTCATTGCCGGATCAGGATGCGGAATAAATCTCTGCTTATAGAGCAGTATATTAACCGGAGCATCACCTTTGGAAACAAAATCAAGACCTTTTCCCGGAGGAGCGTACATATAACCTCCGGCTTTAAGGGTTTCGGTGTGTCCATCAACACTGACATCCAGAGAACCTTCTCCATCCATGACAAAAAGAAGAACCTCAATATTTTCAGCCTTGCCGTATGACATGGTTGTCCGGCCTGAAGTGCTGACAGAACCTGCCATCTGCACAAAATTAGCCCCGAGTTTCGGAGAAGCAAGGATAGACAGAGCGCAGTCTTTAATACCGGGGATAACATTGATAACGCGGCCTTCGGTAGTAATGACGGCATATTTATTAGGCTCGTAAACGGAACGATTCTTTAAAAAACCTTCCGGATAAGGCATTATTTTCCTCTTTTACGCTTTGGCCTGCTTGATATCTCCGGAAGACGGAGGAGAGGTCGTTTCCCCCGTTTCCGGTTTAGGACAAAAACTATTTTCCGAACTTTTCACGCCATATTTTGCCGGTTTTCTCCATATCCGATTCAGCCCAGGTGCGGCGCATACGGTTAAGGGTCGGCATGCCGAGTGAAAATTCCTGAAGCCAGTTGCGAGCGAAAGTTCCGCTTTCAGTCTCTTTAAAAATTTCTTCCATGGCCTCTTCGTTGATAACACGGGGTCCGCTGTGGCGCACTGCGAATTCGCAAGTACGGCTGGCTCTGGAAGTCAGGTAGGATTCAATTCCAACAGCGTCTATATCATCAATTATGGAGCGGATGGAACGGATGGCCTTGGCATAGGCAAAAGAACGTGGATATCCGTTTTTAACCATAATGTTATACATTGTCCGCATCAGATGGATTGTTCCACCATAAAGAACCTGCTCTTCATAGTTATCACCTTCTGTCTCGTGCTGGAAAGTCATATCAACAACTCCGACACGGGTCGAACCTACAGCTTTGGATATGGCGAGGGCTGTTTCACGGGCATGACCGCTGACATCCTGATCAGCACTTACGCAACCCCAGATTCCGGAACCGTCTTTAAATTTCTGGCGGGTAACCGGGCCGGGACCATTGGGAACAAAGAGGACAACATCAACATCTTTAGGCGGTTTTATGGTTCCGTACAATACAGCAAAACCGTGAGCAAAACTCAGGGTCTGCCCTGCTTTCAAATGTCCGTGAATAGATTCATAGTAAACTGAAGGCTGTGCAGGGTCCTGAAGCAGAATATGGACAATATCAGCTTTCTCTACAGCTTCTTCTATTGAATAAACGGTAAAACCATCAGCCTCGGCTTTATCCCAGCTTGAGTGGAGAGTTCTATCCCCTGCTCCGACAATTATATTCATTCCACTTTCGCGCATATTCATGGACTGAGCCCGGCCCTGACTGCCATAACCGATAACGGCTATGGTTTTGCCCTCCAGAATACTCAGATCAACATCCTCGTCACGGTAAATTTTTTCAAATTCAATCTCGTTCATTTTGTTTTCCTTCTTGATGTGTGGTGTGGTTCAGTCCGCCATAGCGTAGGTTACGCCTTCCGGATCGTTACCTGTCTTTAAAATACAGTGAAGCAGTGTATCTGCTCCTGCGGTGCAGTCGGCCCAGGAAGTTTCTTCGACCTCAGCATGGCTGCGACCGCCAATGCTCGGTACGAAAATCATGGCGCTGGGCGCAAACTGGTTAATGTAAACAGTATCGTGTGATGCACCGGAAACCATATCCAGAGCAGGAAGTCCAAGCTCCCCGGCTTTTTCATGAATAAGCTCTACCAGTTCAGGCTGAAACGGAGCCCGTTCCACAGCCCATGTCTGCCTGATATCCACGCTGCATCCGGTGGCTTCGGCATTTTTTCTGATAGCCTCTTCAACTTCCGAGCAGACCCTGTCGGTCTCGGTTTCATCCCAGCCGCGGATATCTATAGTGAAATGAACATCTCCGGCGATAACATTTCTGGAGTTTGGTTGAGGATGAACCTCACCTACGGTTGTAACAACATCATTGGAAGCAAGGCCTATTTCAAAAATATTTACAGCCATTTTTGAAAATGCATAAACCGCATCCTGACGTTCATTCATAGGAGTAGGTCCGGCATGGTTCGGAACACCTTTGATATCAACATCATACCAGCGCAGGCAGACAATTCCCTTGGGAACTCCGATAGTTTTACCCTGTCGTTCAAGCACAGGACCCTGCTCAATGTGATACTCAAAATTGGCGTGCAGAGGACGAGGATCAAAATCCTCGACTCCCTTGTAGCCGATACGTTCCAGTTCAGCTCCGAAAGTTAGTCCGTTACGGTCGGTCAGTCCGTACATGGCCTCACGCTCAAGCTTGCCGGCAAACACGCCTGAGCCTGTTGTTCCGGGAGTGAATCTGCTGCCTTCCTCATTAGTCCAGTTCACCACTATAAAGTCGCGTTCCAGAGTGATACCGGCATCATTCAAGGCACAGACTACCTCCAGTCCGGCCACGATACCCAAAATACCATCAAAACGTCCGCCCTGAGGCTGTGAATCGCAGTGCGATCCGGTCAGCACAGGAGCTAAATCCCTATTTCTACCGGGACGGACAAAAAACATATTACCCATACGGTCAACATGGGTTTCACACCCTGCTTCCTCAAACCATGCCTTGAGTTGATTGCGTGCATCACGGTCTTCATCAGTCAAGGCAAGACGAGTTACTCCGCCATTTTCTGTAGCCCCGAAAACAGCTATTTCTGTCAGAAAACGTTTCAGCCTTTCAGAGTCGGTTTTCAATATACTCATTACTTTTTTCCTTTGTTGTTAACCGGAGTCACAAACTTTCCGGAACCAGCCGAAGCTTCAATCCGGTATTTACCGCTCGCAAAATCATATTCACAGACAGTTTTCCCACGAAGCCAGGTTTGTTCAATACGTCCCTTACAGCGCATGCCGTCATACGGAGTCTGGCAATGTTTTGTCAGTTGATCTTCAGCCCTGACAGTCCATTCAGCTTCAGGATCAAAGATTACAAAAGAAGCTTCACTGCCAACTTCAAGAGTACCCTTTTCAGGATAATGTCCGATGAATTTTGCAGGCCCGGCACTATAAAGTCCAACCAGTCTGCGTATATCCAGATTCCGCTTTACAACCCCTTCGGTGTGCAGAAGCGAAAAAAGATATTGTATTCCATTCACGCCGCCCCAGCAGGAATCAAAAGATTTACCGATCTTTTCAGCTGTCTCAGCCGGGGAATGATCAGTACCCACAAAATCAATATCCCCTGCAAAAATTCTTTCCCACATTCCTTCAACTGATTTGCGGTCCCGCACAGGGGGAGTACATTTCAAAGGTCCTCCGATCCGGCGCAGATCATCCCCGGTGCAGATCAGATATTGAGGGCAGGTTTCTACAGTTACAGCCAGCCCCTTTTTTCGAGCCTCAGTTGCAAGATCAACGGTCTCCGGCAGACTTGCATGGCAGATATGGAGATGGGCTCCGGTCTTCCCGGCCAAAGCTATGGCCTTTCTGACTGCTGCAAGTTCTGATTCGGCATCATGCACAGTGAGAAAGCGATCAATCTCATCCATATCAGCAGGACAGTTCTGAGCGTTACGGTCCATAATTTCCTGATCTTCACAATGAACACCGACAAAAGTTCCAAGCTCGCGGGAGATTTTGAAACCACGCTCCATTGTTCCTGATTCAGGTGTTGGAAATCCATCCCCGGCACCACAGGTAAACATCTTGAAACCGTAAGCTCCTGACTCGGACATGGGCTTCAGCTGAGCGGTATTGTCCTCAACGAATCCACCCCACAGGGCAAAATCAACCAGAGATTTTTTGGACGCCCTGTCGATTTTGTCCAACAGGTTATCATTCGTAAGTGTATATGGAGCATTGGAAAGCGGCATATCCGCAAAAAGGGTGATACCACCTGCCGCGGCACCGGATGAACCGGTGAAATAGTCTTCACGCCTTGTCAGCCCCGGATCATTAAAATGAACATGCAGATCAATAAAACCGGGAAAAACCATTTTACCGGAACAATCTATGGTCCTGCTCCCTTTCAAGCCGGAGCCAGAGTCGCAACCAGAACCGGAGTCGAAGCATTCTATTCCAGATATTTTTCCATCGGTAATGCCTATATCCGCATCACGGACAGCGTCTTCAGTCACCAGCCTTGCATTTTGTAAAACAAGATCAAACATTGCCGCCCTCTCCATTTTGAGATGTCTGCTTATCCCTTGGAAAGGCATAGCCACCTGATTTACTGGTTTTAAGACCCATTCTGATCAATGCTTCGACAAAACCAACAGCTGCTGAAACACCATCTATAACCGGAACTCCAAGACTGGCTTCAAGTCTGGCTGCCAGATGGGTCATGCCTCCGCAACCAAGCACAAGCGCGTCACTTCTGTCTTTTGCCAGAATATCTAAAGCGGCTTTGTTAACTATGGAAAAAATGCTCTCATCCTGCTCATCTTCCAGAGCCAGCACCGGGATATCCGCGGCATGGACACCTCTGCATCTACGCCCGAGGCCATATTCGGCGGCATTGTCCTCAATAATAGGCACAGACCTTTCAAGAGTTGTGAGTATTGAAAAGCGGCAGGCCAGCATACTGGCGGCATGCATGGCAGCCTCTCCGATTCCGAGAACCGGTCCGGCAACAACCTCTCTTAAAGCATCAACTCCGGTATCATCAAAACAGGCCACGACATATCCGTCAGCAGTTTCTTTATGGGTGACAACATCAAGCATGTGATATGTGGCCATTGCTCCATCATAGTATCCTTCAATGGAGGCCGGACTCTGTGTAGGGCCGCAGGCTTCTATAATTGTTCCCTTTGAGCAGACTCTTTTAGCGGTCTCCTCAATGGAACACGTCATCGGAAAGCTTGAATTTGGATTTATAACCAGAATCTTCATATCTTACTCCCCTCCTGAAATCCGTCTGCGGCGGCGCTTCAAAAGGTGCAGCGTAAAAAGAGTGCCGATTATAACGACGAAAGATATGAATGTTGTCAGAGTTCCAAGAGCGTAAAGAACCGGTGTGGTAACATTGGTTGTCATGCCGAAAATTTCCAGCGGAAGTGTGTTCTTGGACCCGGCAGTCATAATCGTTCTGGCAAACTCATCATAAGACAGAGTGAACCCGAACAGTCCGACACCGACCAGACTTGGAAGAATCAGCGGTATGACTACAAAACGAAGAATCTGAAAAGGCGTGGCACACATATCGCGGGCCGCGGCTTCATAGGATTTATCAAATCTGTTGAACACGGCGAACATAATCAGCAAACCGAAAGGCAGAGTCCAGGTGAGGTGCGAACCGAAAGCAGAGCCATACCACGTTGGTTCAATGCCGATCTGGTTGAACAGCAGACCGATACCGAGGCTTATCAGAATTGAGGGAATAATCAGACTGACAATTGTAAGGTAGAAAAGAACACTGCTTCCCTTGAATTTTTTACGAAAAGCCATTCCGGCAGAGAGTGAAATAACAACGGTCGCAACCATAACAGCCAGAGCCAGAAGCAGTGAACGTGTCAGCGATCCACCGAAATCTCCCACAGCCTGCTGCTCAAATAATTTGAAATACCAGTGCAGCGAAAAGCCGTTCATGGGAAAAGTCAGTCCTCCTGACGGTCCCTGAAAGGAGAGGATTCCTATTGTCAGTGTGGGTCCGTATAAGAACAGGATAAACAAGGCAAAGAATGCTGTTAAAAAGTAAAAACTTTTCGGTCTTCTATTTGAATTCAGCATGGCAGGCTCCTAAAGATCCTTGCGGATGTTGGCGAATCTGAAAAGTATGGCGAGCATTATCAGCACTGTTGCCAGCAGTGTTACAGCCCCGGCTGCGGCGGCAGGGTACTGGAGCAGACTGATTTCATTATAGATAAGCAGTCCGACCGAAGCACTCAGTCCTCCGCTCATGAGGCGCACGGTGATGAAATCACCCATAACAAGGGTGAAGACGAAAATAGTACCGATAGTGATGCCTGACTTTGAAAGAGGAATTATGACGTGAGTTACAACCTGCCATGGACTTGCTCCGGCATCGATTGCGGCTTCTACAAGTTTACGGTCAATGCGCATCATGGAGTTGAATATCGGCACAACCATGAACAGTGTATAAAGATGAACGAAAGCCAGAATAACTGAAAAGTCGCTATAGAGAAGAAACTCGAGAGGCTGATTTATCAGTCCCAGACTTTGAAGCATCTGGTTTACAAGACCGTTGCGTCCAAGGAGTGGAATCCATGAAATCATACGGATGATATTGGAAGTAAGAAAAGGAACGGTAGCAAGCAGAAAACAGATTGTCTGCGCCTTGGTGGTCCTTAAATGAAAAGCCATGTAATATGCCGCAGTGAACCCGATAAGCAGAGTAATTGCCCATGAGGTCACAGCATAAAACAGGGTTTTTGCATAAGCCTGCCATGTAACCGGTGAAGTCAGTAGAAAATTGTAGTTATCAAATATAAAATCAGGGATTACTGAAAATGAATTATAGTCCCAGAAGCTGACGATCACGATCATGAGGGTCGGTATGACCAGAAAAATCAGCATAATCATGAAGAGCGGAAAGGACTGGAGGTATGCGCTTCGTTCGTTTGCCATGAGACTAACCTTCGGGTGGAGGCTCCCCGATACCGGGGAACCTCTTATAATGTTACTTTAAGATGCTATGAATTCATTCCATTTGCGGATCATGTATTTGTTTTCATCCATGACCGAATTCCAGCAGGCGACATTGCCCATGCGTTCTTCATATGATCCACCGTCGCGAACAGCTCCGGCTTTTTCCATTACAGCTCCGTCAGGGCTGACGATATCGGCTTTTGCGGGCTTGCCTTCAATCCAGTATCCCCATTCATCAGCTGTCATGTATTTTTTGGAGGTTTCGGGTGCGGCACTGTAGTAACCTTCACGATTAAGGTAAGCTCCTGCCCATCCTGAAATGTACCAGTTGAAATATTCGTAAGCCGCATCCAGCTCCAATCCGGAAAGATGACGTGCTATTCCAAGACCGCCACCCCATGCGCGATAGCCTTCTTCAAGAGGCTGGTATTTGCAGGGAACACCCTTGGCCCGGACTGCGGTGACAGCCGGAGACCACATGGACTGAATGACAACTTCACCGGAAGACATGAGGTTTACGGACTCGTCAAAGGATTTCCAGAATGCACGGAACTGTCCTTCTTTTTTAGCTTTTTTCATGACATCAATAGTTTTATCAATTTCGTCACGAGTCATATTACCCTTGTCACCATACTTGATTACACCCATGGATTCGCAGATCATTGCCGCATCCATGATTCCGATGGCCGGGATATTCAGAATTGAGGTTTTTCCTTTAAAAGCCGGGTCCATGATGTCACGCCAGTTGCTTATTTTACGGCCCACAAGATCAGGACGGATTCCAAGAGTATCTGCATTGTAAATGGTTGGAATAAGAGTCATCCATCTGGTTTCGCGGCTGGCAAAACGACGGTCTTTAGGATGTTCTACAAATCCGACTGTATGCGGGGCGGTACCCTGAGCAAGTTTTGACCCGCTATTGAGTTTTCCTGTTTTGAAGAGAGGGGAAATTTTGTCATAAAGTTTGATGCGGGTGGTATCCATCGGCTGGATTACACCACTGGGATAAACTTTCTTGCATACCCAGTATTCGATATCAGCTATATCATAAGAATTAGGCTGAGTTACGGCCCGCTGAACAACGGAATCGGAATCAAGAGCTGTCATTTCTACAGTGAAACCGAGATCTTCCTTAACCTTTTGTGCGATGGCATTGACACTTGCTGTACCTGTTCCGAACTGGCGCAGCTTGATGTTCTTAATGTTCTGAGCCCACACGGTAGGAAAGCCGGTAATCACAGGTGCTGCGGCTACGGCAGCTGTAGCTGCGGCGGCAGTGCCCAAAAATTTTCTACGACTGATCCTGCTGTTTTCCTTTGTCTTGTCTTTGACCATGACTATCTCCTCAAAGTTTGCGTTACCCTTGGTTACTCCTAGGCAGGAGGGAAAATATTCATATCCCGGCATGCCCAGCCAAGAACAACTTCCTGACCGGGTTCAAGTCCGAGTTTGAAAAATCTGTCATCCGGAATGTGGATCTGAATCTTTTCAACAGTTCCGGCATCACAATGCACAACAACATGACTGCCCTGATACTCAGCCAGAGCAATTGTTGCCGGCAGGGTCATATCCATATCTTCACTGTTTTCAGCATCAAGATGAATACGGTCGGCCCGGACTGAAAAACCATAATTTCCGGATTTTCCAAGTTCAGGATATCGGCACTGGCGACCGGGGGTTATCCCGCCCATATCAACTGCAAATTTTCCTTCATTAAGAAGACTGAAATCTGCGGAAAAAATATTATGTCCCCCGATGAATCCGGCAACAAACGGAGTGTTCGGAGATTCAAAGACCTCACGGGGTGATGCTATCTGCTGTATGGTACCTTTGGTCATAACCACGACTTTATCCGCAAGGGCAAAAGCTTCTTCCTGAGAATGGGTGACATGGATAAAAGTCATATCCAGCTCTTTCTGAATCTTTTTAAGTTCCTTGCGCATCTGGATTCTTAAGAAAGGATCGAGAGCGGAGAGAGGTTCATCAAGCAGAATAACTGAAGGCTTGGTTATTAGAGCACGGGCAAGAGCAACACGCTGCTGCTGCCCGCCGGAAAGCTGATCTGGGAGGGCCTCTGCATATTCATCCATGTGAACCAGCTCAAGCAGTTCCATGGCCTGACTGCGGCGGGATTTTTTAGGAACACCCGCAACTTTAAGACTGAAAGCCACATTATCCAGACATGAAAGATGGGGAAACAGAGCATAACTCTGAAACATCAATGCTGTTTTACGCTTGGCCGGAGGTGCATCAGTTATATTACGGCCATCCAGCAGGATATCTCCGGTGGTAACTTCTTCATGCCCGGATATCATACGAACCGCAGTACTTTTACCGCATCCGCTGGGTCCCAGCAGACAACAGTATTCACCTGCTTCTACAGTCAACTCAATATCGTGCAGGGCTTCGATCGGGCCATAAAATTTTCCTACCGCCGATAACTCCACTTTTCCGATGCTGCTCATAACTTTCCGCCGCCATTATTTGGTTTCAGACTGCTTTCCATAGGGAAAAAGCCTGTGTCGTAACGTTATTATGCCTAGAGGCTTTTTAATCACCTGCTTATCAATTCAGCCTTGATCGGGATTTTCACATGGCTTCAGGTCAAAATGGAATTTACCACTAGTGGCTGTCCGGTATGACCAGTTCTGTGATCTTCATTTTTGCTTTATTTGTCAATTAAAAAAAATAAATATTTTAAAAAAAGTATAAATATAACAATTTTGTTTAAATAGGCCTTAAAAACTACAAAATCGAGGGTTCTATTTTTTTGCTAGACAAACAGAAAAAAACCATGTGTATAGGATTTGTCCAACTGGTAAGACCAGTTTTTCAAATTATGAACTTTAACTTGTGAGATTAAGAAATGTCTTCCAGAGCTTACTACCAGTATAGCGACGCAGGCAGTCGAAAACAGTCAAGGACAGAAGCCGCTGTTCAAAGCATTGAGGAATTGATCCGGCTTAATGGCTGGAAAGACGGTGAGAAACTCCCGTCACAGAGAAGTCTGGCAGACGAATTGGGATTCAGCAGGCCGACCATCCGTGAGGCTCTTGTCTCCATGGAGACAAAAGGACGCCTCATAATTCAGCCTGCGAAAGGAGTTTTTGTTACGGAAGAACCTTCTGCCCCAGCGCCGGACAATCACCCCGGAATACAGCTCCTGACAACATCCGCCCTTTCCGGGCGGGAATCACAGATGTACCAGTTTCGCTATGCTATAGAACCGGCAATAGCCAGACTGGTGGCCATAAATGCCACCCCTGCCCAGATAGAAGATTTAAGCGTTGTTGTCGGAACTATGCGCCAATCCGTTGAAGAAAAAGATCATACTGAATTCGCAAGGCTGGATTTTGCTTTTCATTCCCAGATGATAGAAGCGGCTAACAACAGGTTTTTCACAGAATCCATATCGCCGTTTCTCGGTTTATTTTTTGAAAGCCAGAAACTTCCTTTTGCCCATGACGGAAATGTCATTGATACCGTAAGCGAGCATGAAGCAATAATGAAGCACCTCAAAAACAAAAAGGCCGATGGTGCGCAAAGAGCGATGGAAGAACATATAAAGGGAGTTGCAAGGCGAGCTGAAGTAAAGCTGGTAATATAACTAAGAGTCACACAAAAAAAATTTCTGTTCATTGGGTCATCTGATCTTTTAAGATCAAAGGAGTCGTCATGAGCAAACCGATAAGAATCGGAATAGTTATCTGTGACCGTTATAGAACCTGCGCCGGTGGTAAATGTCTGCGGGCCATGCGTGAACGTGCCGGGGCTTTCTCAATTTATGCGGATAAAGAGATTGAGCTTGCCGGTTACACTACATGCAATGGATGCCCTGGTGGAAACATTGAATATCTTGGTGATGAGATGGTCAAAAACGGAGTTGAAGTCATTCACCTCGCGACCGGACTTTTAGTAGGATATCCGCCATGCCCATACATTGAGACCTTCAAATCCTTTCTGGAAAACCAGTATAAAGTCAAAGTAGTAGTAGGCACCCATCCTATCCCGGAAAAATACCTGACTATGCATTCCAGACTCGGATCATGGGACGGACCTGAATGGCAACCCGTTCTTGAAGCAGCAATAGCAGACGAAGCTACCCGAAAAGAATACGATTAAAGAAACAAATCTTCATAATTATTACAGATAAAGTTCATGCAGGAGCATTGATGAAAAGGCATCAGTGCTCCGCTTCTTTTTGAAGAACACCGCAGTGTTTATAAATATGAATTCAGCTTATTATCAGCCTGAAAAATTAAGCATAATATGCAATAATATATCATAGATAAGTAAAGTTCGGCAGAACACAGGTCAAATTGACACCGCCACCCCTGATACTAGTTTTGATCCTGCACTAATAAGACTAGAATTATTGGAAACAACTAAAAGAGTACTATCATTAAATTGAAATGCGAATTTTTCTTTTAAGTTTCAACGGAAAAACATTTCAACACGCTTTATGCAGAAATAATCGCAGAGCTGATTTTAGCAGCATACAAGCCGGTTGCTTATCTAAACTATGCAGCCAGAATTACTTGAAAAAAACAAAGGAGAGAAAAGTTTGAAAGCCGACCATATCAAATCAGTGAAAAAAGTATTTCCCCTTTCAAATGATCCAGCCGGCACTCCAACCTTTGTGAAAAAAATATTATTGATTCCAAAAGTCTGCACAAAATCTTATTCCTATAACACCAAAATCCGCAGACTCTGCCTCGACAACTATAAGAGTCTTAATTAACTGACTAAATAATTCGAGAAATATAAAATTAAAATTTTATTTAACCCCGAAGAACAAAACGGAAACTCCATTTAAAATATGGACGCCAGATTTCCGCCACCAAACATATAGCCGGAGCGACAGGCATGACCCAGTTCGATAAACGCAACCTCAGCATGATGATGGATTTGTATGAAATGACCATGGCAAATGGATATTTTACAAATCAGATCAAGGACCAGCGTGTAGCCTTTGATGTTTTTTACAGAAAAAATCCCGATAACGGAGGATTTTCTATTTTTGCAGGACTGGAGCAGGTTCTTGATTATATTGAAAACCTGCATTTCGATTCTGACGATATAGAGTATTTCCGCTCTATGAATATCTTTGGTGATGATTTTCTTAACTACCTCAGCACATTCAAGTTCAGCGGTGATATCTACGCTTTCCCGGAAGGGACAATCATGTATCCCTATGAACCTGTTTTAACGGTCATCGCTCCATGCATTGACGCTCAATTAGTTGAAACAGCTGTTTTGACCCAGCTTAATCACCAGTCGCTCATAGCTACAAAAACAAGCCGCATCGTTAAATCAGCTAAAGGGCGTGGGGTTTCCGATTTCGGTGCAAGAAGGGCTCACAATATGGATGCGGCAACTTATGGAGCACGGGCCGCTTATATCGGCGGGGCCAGCAGCACCTCGAACATACTGGCGGGCAAACAGTTCGGTATACCGGTAAGCGGAACAATGTCGCACAGCTGGGTCATGCTCTACGAGAATGAATATGAAGCATTCAAAAATTATGCTCTGAGCTACCCTGACAACTGTGTTCTGCTTATTGATACATATAATGTTCTCTACTCTGGAATCCGCAACGCTATCCGAATGGCAAAAGAAGTTCTGGAGCCTTTAGGTAAAAGGCTTAAAGGAGTCCGCCTTGATTCAGGTGATCTTGCTTATCTGTCAAAAATAGTTCGGGCCATGCTGGATGAAGCAGGCCTTGCCGACTGTAAAATTTTTGCTTCCAACAGTCTGGACGAATATACCATTCATTCAATTCTGGGACAGGGCGGCAAAATTGACGGATTCGGTGTTGGTGAGAGGCTGATCACAGCCAAAAGCGACCCTGTTTTCGGAGCGGTATACAAGCTTACAGCCGTTGAAGAACAAGGCAAATTCATGCCCAGAATCAAACTTTCCGAATCGGTTGAAAAAATCACCAATCCCGGTCTGAAAAAAGTTTTCAGAGTATATAATGAAGAAGGACAGGCAATAGCAGACCTGATTACGCTGGCAGATGAAATAATCGATACAGAAAAACCGTATCGCTATGTGGACCCGGAAAAACCATGGAAAAATCGCCAGTTCTCAAATTTTAAAATCAAAGAACTGCAATGCCAGATGATAAAAAATGGAAAACGTATTTATCCGCCAAAAGATATTGAAGAGATACGCAAACACGTTGAGGCCCAGCTCAAAAATGAAATCTGGAAAGAAGAACAGCGTTTTTCAAATCCCCATAAACATTATCTGGATATGAGTCCTGAATATTATGAACAAAAAATGAATATCCTGCATAAAATGCAGGGTTTATAATAAAAAAAGCGGGATAAATCTGAATATGGTAGATTTATCCCGTATTAAATTTTCATAAGCTTAACATATCCCCTCTTCACCGGAGATGGAGATGATATACGCTTTGTTTATCCAGGCATCCCCTTCCTCTTCACTCAAGTCTTCAATACAGTCCCGCTGGACTCCAATAAACTCCAGAGCATGTTTTTTGACATAGATGTCAACTTCGAGCTCTTTTTCCTTACTCAGATTTTTAAAAATTGAAATTTGAATACGATTTAAGTTCATAGTCTCTACTTTGGTAATTGATTAATATTGTCATGTGTGCTCTTTCTTAAAAATACTCTACCTGTTGACGTCCCAAAAATCCAGACACTCACTGCTGTGTTTTCAAGGGCTGACAAGTACATATTGATTAATATTTTCCTTCAGATAAGGACATTCATCATGGATACTAATATTCTGGTACTCAATCTTCTAGCTGAAGATGACTTCAAATCCAGCTTTCAGACAAGAACAGATAACATATTAAAATCACTAAATATAAATACAATAACATACAATTTTAACAATCTTGATAAAATAGATTATATAAAGAACTACACCAATCTATTAATATCAGGATCTACGGCAAGTGCTACGGATGAAAGAGACTGGTATCCTAATCTGCATAAAGTCATAGCCAGCTTCATCTCAGCAAAAAAATCAATTCTTGGGATCTGCTTTGGACACCAGTTTTTGATAAGACACATTATGGGTAAAGAGCATGTTCGCAAATCAGCCACTCCGGAAATAGGCTGGACCAGAATCAAACATACTGAGAACTCTATATTTAAGGGCATGAATGATTTTAAATCAGGAGTTTATCACTATGATGAAGTGTATGATCTTGACGACAGGTTTGAGATAATCGCCAGTTCTGACAGATGTGCCGTTCAAGGATTCCAGCTTAAAAACCATCCGGTATGGGGCGTACAGTTTCATCCTGATTTTCTATATGAAGATATGGAAAAATTCAGCCTTCAGGCCAGAGAAAAAGAGAATGACAGTAGTGATGCAAAATTCTGCGGTGACAAACCATCGCTTAAAGAGTTCTCAAAAAATGACCTGCTGTTCGCAAACTGGATAAATCTCTCTGATTCATTTTAGCGGGAATCCTGCAATAATTAGTAAAAAAACATTAAATAGACTGCAACATATTTTGCGTCTTCAAGTTAGGATTGTTTGAAGAATCTTGCGCAGCGTCTGCATATAAGCCATCTTATTCAATTAACCATGTCATACTGATTTACATTACCCGGATTAAAAACTGGTGTAGAGCTGGAAACAGGTTTAGGCAAAAATTTTGGAGAATCAGCTATTTTTAATCCCCCTGACAAAGGATAATAAGGATTGCGATTTTTAAGAATTGTAAGCCTGCCGACATATAAACGCTTCACAAAATGAGTAATACCTGATTCTGAATTACTTTATTACCTGTGACTGCTGGCGACTGATAATCCTATGCCTACTTCAACACTCTAATAATTTTAATAAAAAGCTCAACAATAAATTCACCACCGGTCCATTGGATTTAATTTTTCAAGCTGAATTATTATCCAAATATCAGCATTTTTTCTTTGCCTGCTGTACCAGCACAAAGTTAATTCTGCTCTTTTTACTCTAACAGATCTGCCTTGCAGCTCGCGGAAATATCAAATGTCCACAGACAACACTCAAAACTCTATCCATATTCAGTGGAAACTGACTTCACTTTTCCCACTGCTGATGATCGTGCTGGTTAACTATCTGATAATCGGTGTAGCCATGCCGGTAGTCCCTCTCTATGTCTCCCATAAACTTGGCTTCGGCACCCTCATGGTCGGGATAACTGTAAGTTGTGAATTTATTGCCGCCCTGATTTCAAGGATATGGTCGGGACACCATGCCGATGTAAACGGAGCAAAACGCACCGTTATTATAGGGCTGCTGGCCGGTGCAATCGCCGGAGCACTCTATTTCGCCTCTATCTATTTCATTTCAAGTCCTAATATTGCGGTGACCCTGCTGGTACTTGCCAGAACGGTGCTGGGCGTCTCAGAAAGTTTTGTCATCACCGGAACCCTTGTCTGGGGATTATCCATGTTCGGAGTAAGCCACGCCGGAAAAGTTATTGCATGGCTTGGAACAGCCCTGTGGGGAGCTTATGCGGCGGGAGCTCCGCTGGGCACTTTTTTATATGGCAAATACGGCTTCGACAGCACCGCAGCCGTGACAGTAGCATTACCACTGCTAACCTTGCTGGCGGTACTCCCCATGCAGGGACCGGCATCAAAAAAGAAAGCTTCAAATGCATTCAAAGACATGGCTCAGGTAATAAGCTCTGTCTGGCTTCCCGGAGTAGGTCTGGCCTTCACCGCAGCTGGTTTTGGTTCCATCACAACTTTCGGAGCATTGCTCTTTGCGGATAAGGGCTGGGATTCAGCATGGCTTGTCTTCACCTCACTCAGCGGTGCTTTTATTCTGGGCAGACTCTTCTTCGGTCATCTCCCGGACAAAATAGGAGGGGCCAAGGTAGCTCTGATATGTGTACTTATAGAAGCCGCCGGAGGATTCATGATCGGGATGACTCCAAACCCGCTGCTGGCCTTCATAGGGGCGGCAGTAACAGGACTGGGATACGCCCTTGTCTATCCGGGATTCGGTCTTGAAGCCGTGCGCCTTGCCCCGGCTGAAAACCCCGGACTGGCCATGGGAACCTATACTGCTTTCCTTGATCTGGCTTTAGGTATTACCGGCCCTGCTCTTGGCGCAGTTGCCGATGCCACAGGACTTATGTCGGTCTTTATTGTCAGCGGAGCAACTGTCTTCTGCGCTTTCCCTATTGCGGTGATCCTGCTTAGAAAAAAGACTGTAATTTAAATGAATAATCAGGTTTAAAATGCTGCAAGCCAAGCTATTTCAAACCTGTCCTACCACTTAAAAAATGGATACATTATAAAAAAATATTGACGTCCTTTTAGGCGTTTCATACTTTTTAGAGAATATGCATGAAGCAGTAAGATATCCGGTATTTTAATTTTACTTTTTAATTCAGCCTAACCTGACACTTCAAAATTCTGTTCTGTTGCACCCGATAATATGGCAACCGTTTTCCACAGGTCTAAACCGGATAATAGTAAACTCTGCTTCTTTTCGCGAAGCCACTATCACGCCGTTCGATCAAGATAATCGAAAAAGTTGTGTTCCGACTCCGCCCTTTTGCAACATTTCCATTTAATGCATATTACGAAATGCTGCTTTTTAAGTCTGCAAATTCAGCTTGTTACTGAATCAGGAGTTTATACAATGAGCATGCTGTCCATAAATGAAATTATTCCGAAAACGAATTCCGGTAAAGGTCGTGCCGCGGCCCTGTGCGGAGGCTTCCTGATAAGTTTTGACTCTGTTTTCATTAGAACAGCAGGAATAAGCGGAGCTGACACGGTTTTTCTTTTCGGTCTTTTCTCAGCGATTTCGATGGCAATACTCATACAGTTAACCGACAAGAGAGGTTTTATTAGAACCCTCAAAGAGGCTGGATGGCCACTCATTTTATCATCTCTTCTTATAGTCGGAAGCTCATCAACATTCATCATGAGCATAAGAAACACCTCTGTTGCAAACACAGTATTCATCCTTAGTGCGCGACCAATTCTCACAGCTCTTGCCGCATGGCTCTTTATGCACGAAAAAACATCAAAAGCCTTATGGATGTCCATTTTCGGGCTGATAACCGGAATTTATATAGTTGTCAGCGGATCACTGACAAATGGTAATATTATGGGTGACGGCTATGCCCTCTGTGCAGTCTCATGCGTCAGCATGAACGGGGCGGTATGGAGAAAATACAGTGACATGAGCAGACTGGCCGTTGTTGGCACCGGTGGTTTTTTTCTGGCAATAGTAATGTTTTTTCAATCTGATCCCACGCATATACCTCTTGATTCTTGGCTGATCATGGGAGCCATGGGCATAGCTTCCGCTCCCATAGGAAGAGTTATGAACGCGCTGTCCTCACGCTATATACCCTCATCAGAAATGGCTACCCTGACGCTGATAAGCACCGTGCTTGCTCCTATCTGGGCTTTATGCTTTTTCAACGAACATCCTCCTGTCACTACCCTGTGCGGCAGACTCGTAATTTTTATTTCCATAGGGTCATACCTGTTCCTGACAAGACCTAAACTCTCCCGGGCAAAAGTCTCTCACGACAGATAAATACTGCTTTATACCGCACTGCCACTACCAAGTTGATTTTTATCCCGTTTTGGGGCGAAAATAGATCCTGTTTATGGGCTTTAGCGGTTCCATAACTGTTTATCTGATATTTCCACAACGCTGCCACATCCGGGGAAACACATGCAAGCTCTTAAAATAAAAGTTCTTTTAATGTTCATGGCCTATGTTCTTTTTATGCTGCTGACCATGGGAATGTACTGGTGGAACATAGACGCTTTTCGTGAACGTCTTACCATCATGGACGAATTTCATGATGTACTCTCAGATATACTTGAAACCCGCCGATACGAAAAAAACTTTATGTTCTATCCTGAACCGAACAGCCTGAAAGAAGCCAACGTCTACCTGAACCGTGCGGAAAAAACTCTTGAGGTGCTGCACCCCAAAATCCTCGATATCGTCAGCAGCGATGATTACAGTGATATTATCAACAGTATTTCTAAATACAGAAACCTGCTTCAGGCCCTTGCCAACGGCGATAATTCCGTCTCCGCGGAGACCAGAAGTTATGGCGGAAAACTTGTAGAAGATGCTCAGGAATTGCTGAGGACCAAAAAAGAGCGAATACATAGTGCTCTGAACCGCATCCGTTACCTTCCGATAGCTGTCATGCTGACGGTACTCATCCTGATTACTGTCATTTATGTACTTCAGGCCAGAAAAGTTCTTGAAAGGCTGAAATATGTTCAGCGGGCCGCAGAAGGTGTGGCCAAAGGTGATTATGATGCAATTGAACATATCAGCAGTGACGATCCTATTTCAGTGCTTATGCGTTCAGCTTTCATGAATATGGCTGATGAGCTTGATACCCGCCAGAAACAACTTATTGAATCTCGTAAACTGGTATCAATTGGTACGCTGACATCCGGCATAGCCCATGAGCTGAACAACCCTTTAAACAATGTATCACTAACAGCGGACACTCTTCTGGAAGAACTGGAAGAAATGCCCCGCGAAGAAATGCGGGAACTGCTGGAAGACATCATCAGTGAGATAGCCAGAGCAAGCGATGTGGTCCGCAATCTTCTGGACTTTTCAAGATCAGAGCAACGCACCCTTTCACCGCTGAAAATGTCCACCGTTATCAACCAGACACTTAAACTGGTCGGCAACCAGCTTTCGCTGCACAGCATAAATGTTGAAAACAGACTCCCTGCCAATCTGCCGGAGGTCCCCGGAGACCTGCACTACCTTGAACAGGTTTTTATCAACCTGTTTATGAATGCTGCTCAGGCCATGAATGACGGAGGAACTCTTAAGATAACCGGAAAAGAAGAAAATGAGACGGTAAGGATTGATGTTGCGGACAATGGGTGCGGGATGGACAAAGAGACCCTCAACCGTATATTTGATCCCTTCTTCACCACAAAACCGGTAGGTCAGGGCACTGGTCTGGGTCTTTCCATTATACACGGGATTATAAAAAAACATGGTGGAACCATCTACGCCGAAAGCGAACCCGGAAAAGGGACAACATTTACAATACATCTGCCTAGGATAAACGGAAGCGGAGAATCCTGATGGGAAAATACAGAGCTGCTGTCATTGACGATGAAACTCAGGCTGCAAAAATGGTCGGAAGATCATTGCAGAAACTGGGCTTTCAAGTGGAAACATTCGAACTTGGCCATACTTTTATGGCCAGAATGGTTGAAGCTCCTTTTCAGCTTGTTTTTATTGACCTGAAACTGCCGGATATCAGCGGAATTGAACTGCTTGATGCGATCAAAACAAGTTTTGACAATGTCGAAGCGCTGATAATAACCGGTAATGGAACCATTCCATCCGCAGTTGAAGCCACCACCAAAGGTGCGGCAGGTTATATTGTGAAGCCGTTCAGACTTCAGGAAATCAAAACGGCAGCGCGTGAAGCTCTGGAAAAGATAGAACTGAGGGAAGAAAACAGAAAACTGAAGGAAACCCTGCGTGAAGAACCTCTATTAAAAGATTTCCTTGGAACGAGTCAGGTCATGCTCGATGTTTTCTCCATGATCCGCAAAATTTCCGGAGTAAACTGCAATGTTCTCCTTCAGGCTGATACCGGAACAGGTAAAGAACGGGCAGCAAAAGCAATTCACGACTTAAGTCCCAGAAAAAATAAAACCTTTGTCTCATTCAACTGTGGCGGATTCAGTGAGGAACTGATTTCGAGTGAACTTTTCGGGCATGAGAAAGGAGCCTTCACCGGTGCCACGGCTACCAAAATAGGGCTGCTCGAATCAGCCAACGGTGGAACCGTATTTCTTGATGAGATAGGTGAAATGCCGCTCAACATGCAGGTAAAACTTCTGCACGTTATTCAGGAAAGGCGTATCCTCAGAGTCGGGGGAACCCAACCCATTGACCTTGATATCAGGATAATAGCGGCAACAAACCGTGACCTTGAAGAGGCTATGACTGAGGGAACTTTCCGCGAGGACCTTTTTTATCGCTTGAACGTAGTCCGCATATATCTTCCGACTCTTGCCGAACGGAAAGAAGATATTCCCCTGCTGGCAAACCACTTTCTGGATACATTCAATGCAAGATTCGGCAAGCGGGTAAAATCCATTTCACAACAGGCCATGGAAGTTCTGACCCAGTATAACTATCCGGGCAACGTACGTGAACTTGAAAATATTATCCAAAGGGCCGTAGCTCTTGCCGAGGGAGATGTCATAGATATTCGCGAGCTTCCGCAGGATCTTCTGAACCTTTCATTCAGCAGCCTCGGAACTCCGGGCCTTCTACCGCTTGAAGAAGTTGAAAAACGCCACATTATCCATGTACTGGAAGCAACAGGATACAACAAAGGCATAAGTGCAAGTATATTGGGAATTCCAAGGACCACCCTCTGGCGCAGACTTAAAAAATTCGGCCTTGATTCAGACGAGGAATAATTCTGAGACAATATCTATTTTTGTTGCCTGCCTGAATAATAATCTTTAAAAAAACATCGTTCATCCCCAATTAAATTCAACATAAATACACTTCCTTAAACGGCGTTCGGATCAGCATTCGAACGCCGTTGTTCATTTTGAAACAAAATTTCATGATTTTTATGAAATTATTCTGTGACAAAACTATTTTTTATTCCATTTTGAAACAAAGATAGGATTAGCCAGACGACTACTCTTAGCTGTTTTACAGATTTTTAACCAATATTATCATATAGTTATATCATATAATTTTCCTGTAACCCCTAAAACTAAAGTTCATTTCTTCACAATGTATAATTTTTCAAAATGAAACATAAATTTTTATAAAATTTTGCCTGAATTAGCTCTAAATTAATTATTTCAATTATTTCAATATATTAATCAAAGTGAATTTTTTAACAAGTTGGCATTGAGTTTGCTTTTCAGCTTTCTGACAGGAAAATAAAATGAAGAAAGTATCAATTGTTGTTGATGAATCAGAATCGAGCTTCTGGCTGGCTTATTACGCTATGGGGCTTTCAAGCCGAATTCCGGTTGAAGTTTCAATCCTCATGGTCAGGGATGATGAGTATTCAACACCCGAAAAAGATCAGGGACAGTGGATCGGCTCGCCGGAAAAAAAGCTGGAATCAATACTGGCGGAGGAACACTTCGGCAGTACTCATATTGATTACTATGTTCTGAAAGGAAGAATGGAGGATGAAATTCCGAAATTCATAAGAGAGAACAACATTTCCAAGCTGTTCATCGGCAGACCTCAGGGTAATAACCCTGAACTTTATACAAAATTGATGCGGACTCTTGATGCGGTGGCTTCAAAGACTCATTGCGAAGTTGAAGTTGTTCAGAAAGTTTCCGCCTATGGAAAGAGGAAATAACGCCCGCCTTTTGGCTTCACAAGGGGTGGCGCAAAATAATCGGCTTTGGTCTGACCTGACAAACAACCTGTTTAACAGGTCCTGATAACGAATTTTTAACCGTGGAGAAGTTTTAATGTTTCATATGTATCTCCCCATTGCAGGGAACAGCGTCAACGTGCTCCTGGTGTTCGCTCTGGGAGGGTTCGTGGGCCTGCTGTCCGGCATATTCGGTGTCGGTGGCGGATTCCTGATGACCCCGCTGCTTATAATGTTCGGAATTCCGCCGACGGTTGCTGCGGCTTCGGATTCAAACCAGATCGTAGGAGCTTCAACTTCAGGATGTCTTGCTCACTACAGACTTGGAAACGTTGATTTCAAAATGGGATTCCTGCTGCTTATCGGAGGAGTTCTCGGCGGTTTCGGCGGTGTTCAGGTCATTAAGATACTTAAGGCCATGGGCAACGCGGACTTCCTCATCAATATAACGTATGTTCTGATGCTTGGCGGTGTCGGCGCTTATATGTTTATAGAAAGCGTGCAGAGCCTCCGCAAAAAAGATCCTAAAGAAGAAGTTCAGGTCAAACCGAAGAAAAAATCACGCTATACGATGATGATGGAAAAACTTCCCTTCCAGACCGATTTCGCCAAATCAGGCGTACGCATCTCCATGATCATGCCGCTTATCCTTGGTGTTCTGGTAGGTGTTCTTGCTGCAATCATGGGTGTTGGCGGCGGATTCATCATGGTCCCCATCATGGTCTACCTGCTGCGCATGCCTATGCATGTAGTTGTAGGAACAAGCCTCTTCCAGATTCTTTTCACCTGCATCAACGTTACCATTCTGCAGTCATACACCAACCATACAGTTGACTTTGTGCTTGCAGTTCTCCTCCTTCTCGGTTCAACACTCGGAGCCCAGTTCGGAACAAGAATCAGCCGCAAGCTCAAAGGTGAACAGCTCAAAATTCTGCTGGCAACACTCGTTCTGGCTGTTATGGTAAAAATGCTGCTGAACCTGCTGCTTACACCTGATGTGCTGCTTGCTTATGCAGGAGGTCATTAATAATGAAAAAGATTATTTCAACATGCGCAGCCCTGCTGGCAATAATTCTACTGTCCTGTCCGGCTTTTGCCCACGAGACAACTTCACTCACAATCCGTCCCAACCTGATTCCTATCGGCACCAACTTCAACGGGGCAGAGCTTACCGTAACCGGTAAAGTCCCAGAAGGAACCTCAGCTGTTATCCGTCTTATGGGTGAACCCCGTGACGAATTCTTCAAACAGAAGGGAAAGGCTCTCGGCGTTTTATGGATGAACCTTAAAACCGTAGAGCTGAAACAGGTTCCTGATGTTTTTCTGATGGGCACAGACGCCAAAGCAGATATAAACTGGGAACATTCCGATCTTGGTTTCCTGTCCATTAAAGGCGACACCGAAGACGTTGTTTTTGATGAATTCATAAAACTCATGGAGCGCGACGGTTTCTACGAAGTGGAAAAAGGTGTTGTCTCCTACGAAAAATCAGTCGATGGAATGACCCCTTTCACCGCATCAATTTCAATTCCTTCAGCAATGCACAAAGGTGTATATGAAGTAGAAGTTCTTGCTGTTAAAGACGGCCAGGTTGCAGGCAAAGCAGTCGAAGAGCTGCACACAAAGCTTACCGGACTCCCGGCCATGCTCTCGGCATTCGCATTCGACCATTCCTTGATGTATGGTATTGCTGCTGTAATTATTGCTATTCTGGCAGGCCTCATCATGAGCATGATCTTCAAAGAACGTGGAGGAGCCCATTAATCAGGGACTCACCTATGATGAAAATATTTGAGCAGATAAAAAACAGGCTGTTGCCCGGACGCCGCAGGAATTCATGTTCTCTGGGTGTCCTATTCGGCCGGTTTCAACGGGTGCTGGAATTAAATAACAAAACTCTGACCACCATAGCTTCAATGCACAACAAGCTTGGCGGAGGATATATATTTGATGTTCAATACCTGCGCAGCTCAAAACAGAATATAGTAGATACGGTCCGGGAACTGCTCGATGCCTTCGATGCAATGGCCCCGGACCGTTATCCGGAACTGTACTCTTCTTTCAGGGATATACGTTCCAAGCTGGATAGTGAAATAAACAGACAGCCCGTTCTGCCTGATGTAATGGCCATGCCGTTTGAAGCCATCACTATAAGAGATATGGATGCGGTTGGCGCCAAGAACACCAGACTTGCCCTAATGGCCAACGCCAATGCGGCAACTGTTCCCTTCGGATTCGCCATCACCACAACGGCATACCGGCTTTTCATGGAAGACAACAACCTCCGTGAAATAATAAAGAAAAACGAAGACGAATGGCGAGCCGGAACCAAACCGGCTAAAAACGCTTTCAACGAAATAAGCTCATATATAATGAGCGGTAACATCCCGGGCAGAATACGCAGGGCCATTAACCGAGAGCTGGACACCCTGCGCCGCAAAGTCGGCGACAAGGAACTTCTACTGGCAGTAAGAAGCAGTGCCTGGGGTGAAGACGGCAACCTTTCTTTTGCCGGACAATATGAAAGCTACCTCAATGTAAAACCGGAAGATCTCCACGAAACCTATAAAAAGGTTATCGCAAGCACCTACTGCCCGGCTGCGATGGAATACCGCAGGGAATATGATTTCAAGCAGGAAGAAGTCTACATGGCTGTTTCCGTGCAGGCTATGGTAAAAGCCCGTACAAGTGGAGTCATGTACAGTCTTTCTCCAATGAATCCGGCATCGAACTGTATTGACATAGCCGGAACATGGGGGCTTGGCGCACCCGTTGTTTCAGGTGAAGTAACTGTAGACAGATTTACGGTTTCCAGAGGCTCGGAACACAAAATTTTATCCAGAAACATCGTTGAAAAAGCCAGAGCAATGAATGGTCTTAATGAAGGCGATGTTGCGATGGAAGAAGTTCCGGAAGAATCGCGTCTGACAGCGAGCCTTTCGGACGAAGAAATATTTCAAATGGCTGAGATGGCCATGCGTCTTGAGCGTTATTTCAAAAAACCACAGGATATTGAATATGCGTATGACAGGGACGACAACCTCGTAATACTCCAGTCACGCCCGCTTAGAATTGAAGATACGCGCGAAAGCGAAAAAATCGATTTAAGTGACGCTTTGAAGAAATATCCTGTTCTTTTAAGTGGTGAAGGTGACGTTGCCCAGCAGGGCGTTGGTTCAGGCCCGGTCTTTGTCGGCTGGGAAAGCCGTGATCTAGAGAGCTGTCCCGACGGGGCAATTCTGGTAGCTCACCTGTCTTCACCGCAGTACGCCTCTATTTTACATAGAATTTCAGGAGTTATCACCGATATCGGTTCCCCGCTCGGACACATGGCAACAATTGCCAGAGAATACAGGGTGCCGACACTTCTTAATGCAAGCCGTGCAACCATGGTTCTTGAAGAAGGTGATGTGGTTACTCTGGATGCAGAGCAGAAAACTGTTTATCAGGGCATGGTCAAAGAACTAAGCCTGCATGATTTTATGTCCGAGCACATGGAAGAAACCTACGAATACCGGCTTCTCAGAAGGTTACTCAAGCTCATTGAGCCTTTGAATCTTCTGGACCCTGAAGCCTCAAATTTCACGCCCCTGGGCTGCCAGACACTCCACGACATAGCTCGTTTCATACACGAAAAATCCGTGGAGATTCTGATAGACATCCCCAACATCTCCGGTTCCGAAGAAGGTTGTCCCGGCGGCAGACTACAGCTTCCGGTCCCCATTGACCTGGTGGTCCTGGATATAGGCGGTGGTCTTTCTCCCGAATGCGCCGGCGGGTTAAAAGGTGTAAAATTACGCCGAACCATCCTTCCCGAACAGGTAAAATCCGAAACTCTTCAGGCATTCATAGAGGGTGTAACCCTTGAAGGTGTCTGGCAGTCCTCCCCAGTGGCCGTTGATTTTTCAAGTTTTATGTCCAGCATGACCCGCACCTTTTCCGCTGATGTAGCCGGATCAAACCGTGTCGGGCAGAATCTGGCCGTTATCTCGGACTGTTTTCTGCATTTAAGTCTGAGGCTTGGATATCATTTCACAATGATTGACGCTTTTAAAAGTGAGGATAATACCCGAAACAGCGTGCAGTTCCGTTTTGCCGGCGGAGTTACCGGAGCAGTCAGACGCTCCCGCAGAGCACGTTTCCTTTCGGAAGTGTTGAAGAATCATAACTTCTCCGTAACTGTTCAGGAAGATCTGGTAATCGCCCGAACCAAGGGATGGGTTGCTCAGGATTTACGGAGAGTAATGTTCGTTTTGGGCATAATTGTGGCTTATACAAGACAACTTGATGTTTCCATGGTCAACGATGCCAGCATTTACGAACACTGCGAAAATTTTGATCGCATCGTCAATGAGGCTATGACCGATTAGCTAGGAGGAATCATTTTATGGCTACCTCATCAAAAACAAGCATACTTATCCTTGATGACGAACCCATTGTAAGCAAGAGGCTTAAACCGGCTCTTGAAAAGATGGGCTACGAGGTTGAAAGTTTTTATGAAAGTGCAAAAGCGGTTGAAAGAGTAAACGAACGCCGCTTCGATATCGTAGTTACCGACCTCAAAATGGAAGGAATAGATGGAATGCAGTTTCTTGCGGAAGTAAAAAAACTGTCTCCGTCAACTGAAGTAATTGTGATTACAGGATTTGCAACCATGGATACGGCCAAAGAATCCATGCGCAAGGGAGTCTTCGACTTTCTGGCCAAACCTTTCAAACTTGGTGAAATCCAGGAAGTCATTAAAAAGGCAGAAGCACACATTCTTAAAGACGCTTAGCCCAACCAAATTTCAAATCATTATAACGAGGTGTGTCTATGGACATGTTGAAAGCCCTTGTCCCCGTTGAAATGACATTGGCGTCCAATGTCGCCCTGCGATACCTTTGCCAGAAAGCCGAGATGCTCGGCATCGGGTTGCAGCCTATCCATGTTGAAGAACCTGACCACAAGCCGCATTCTTCGGAAACAGGCTGGATTCGCAAATCATGGGAGTCAGGTCTAAAACAGGCCGGACTGGAAGAAGTTCAGCGAATCCTTCAAAATGAAAGGCTTGAATGCTTTGTCATGCCCAATCCAATTGTGCGGGTAGGTTCCAGGGAAGAAGAAATCCTCTCGGAATTGCGCCTTGGAGGGCATGATCTGTTTGTTGAAGGCGAAGTCGCAAATTTCAATACTAATGAATTTCGTAAAAGACTGCGCTCCAAGCTTTATCGCCAGATGCCCTGCCCGGCCCTTATTGTGCGCAATATGATCTATTCCAACCATATTGCCATCACTCTGGATGAAAAGACTGATATGAACCACCTTGCAGACACTTTCTGCCATCTTTTCGCTGATAAAAAAATAGATCTTGATATCTGCGCTTACGCAATGGATGACCTGAATCAAAGCCCCCATCCGGAGGAGCTCCTGTCTGAAGCAAAAGAGATAATGACGAAACGCGGGTTCAAACCGCTCAAAACATTTTCATTGCTCGGCAGCCCGGAATCAGCAGCCAAATCTCTGCACGATTATGGAATGCTTGTGGTCAATATAAACCGTAAGTCAAATCGAAAATCACCACTGACTGAAGTGCTTGGACTTGCTTCAAATCCGATTCTGTTCTGCTGGTAAAAATATCAAGGGAGATTTCAGATGAAACTGCTAGTTGCCGTTGATGAAAATGCTTACAGTCGTTACGCTGTTCAGCAATCAGCCAGACTTGCTGAAAACACCTGGTCCGAAGTCGTTATGCTGGGCGTTGAAAAAAACCGTTCCTATTTTAACGAGGACGAGCTTGAACAAAATCAGGCTCACCCGAAATTAACCATGCTGGACCGCTACCGCACTGACTTTCTACAGGCGATGAAATCAGATGACGGGCTTTATGGAACCAGCTCGGATAAAAATTTCAGAGCAAAAGGAAACAAAGTTCTCGAAAAAGATGCATCCGGGCGCAAGCATCTCTTCCTGCACCTGCGCAGCGGAGACCCGGTAAAAGAAGTCCGCAACGAATCCCGTGAGGAAGAGAGCGATCTGGTTATTATAGGCTGTGGTCATCACGAAGGTGGCTGGGGCCGCGGTTCGGACGTTCCCGGAAAAATAGCCGACAGTGTCGACTGCTCGGTATTTGTCATCCGCGAAAATTTTGTTCCGGCTAAAATTGTCTGCTGTCTGGACCACTCAAATATTTCTCAGGAATCACTGGAACTTATCAATCAGTGGGTCAGCCTTTACGGAGCGGAACTGGAAATCGTCGGGGTTTTGAAAAAAGGCGAACTCCGTGAAGATCTTGAAGCTAAAATGACTGAAGTTCTGGATTATTATCTCGGCCATGGAATACGTGCGCTGGTCCGTGTTGTGGATGAAGATTCTCTGGAATCTTTTATTGAATCCGGAGCTAAAAATGAACTAATGGCTTTATGGCTGCATCAGAGGTCACCGCTTCAAAAACTTCTGCACAGCTCCAAGGTAGCTTCACTGGTCAACCATGCATCATCTTCCATTATGATTGTCCGCTGATTATCTTTTTTAATGAAGCAGCTTCAATTAAATGGATATTTCTATATATTAAAATCAAATTTTAATCGCCACAATCGTAACAGTTCACACTAAAAGATTATGGCTTTTAAACCCTCCAAAAAAAGAGCCTGTGACTAAAACAATCACAGGCTCTTTTATATTTTCAGACTTTAATCCGACAGCTGTAAACAAGCTTTGATTAAAGTTTCGGGGTAACATCCTTGATATCGTCATTCCTGCTTTCATCAGCAGGTCTGGTCACCATTTTGGTTCCCATCTTTCCGAACGGAATTTTCTTCAACTCAACCTTGCGCACCCTGCGGTTAAACTGGGTATGATAATAAAAAACTTCATTTTTAGTATCAGCAGCAGTGGTAATCTGGGTGGAGCTGAACATTTTTTTGCCGCCCCTTTTGGCATTTTCAGCTACTTCTGTAGCATCAATCGGGACATCAAAATTATCGAGGATACGGAAGCTTTCCCTGACAGTATCATATCCGCCTGTAGTTTTTCTGGCTGCCTGTGAAAAAGCAACAGCTCTTACAAATCTTGAAGGCGGAGTAAAATCTCCGGGAAGTCCAAGCATTCCTGTTCCATAACCCAACGGAGCAAAATCATCGCCACTCAGTTTTTTGGTGGGCAGGCTGACTGCGGACATATTAATGTAATTACGCAGATTGGTCATGTGCCAGTCATAATTGGGAGAATTTGTTATGACACCGAGCGGGGCATCAAAAACAACCATCTTATTATCAATGAACTCAACAACAATTGAAGTTCCGGTTCTGTCAGTTATCATAAGGTGCATCGGAGCGGTAAAACCAAGTGAAGGTTCTATCACCGGAGCGACATGAATTTTCGTCAAAGCTTCGCGTGCATCGGCAACTGACGAACAACAACTTAACACATAGCTTAACAGATCGGTGGGAGCCATTGAGCTTGAGGCCTTATCCGGCTGATATGCAGGATATTTTGAAAATCCCGGCAGATAAAACATACCCGCTGCCAGCCCTTTCTCATTCAGGCCGTCAACATAGGCATTTTTATGAAGCATGGATATTCCAACAAAACCGTATCTGGTTTTCCATTTCATACCGGCTTTACCGTCAGGCATTTTTTCAGATTCAAAAACGTAGCCTTCAGGAACAATATCAAGGCGTGGAAAAAGATTGAATTCTCCCCACTCCAGAGTGCGGCTATGCACAATCGTTCCATCTGCCCCTTTAAGAGTTATTCCGGTACAAGCCTGCGCCATGGCAGGAAATATCAAAAGAAATGAAGCAATAAGAACAACAAGGCATTTCAACATGAAAACTCCTACATGTTTCTTAAAGTTAACCAGCCGGTAAAAAACTGCCTGAGCTGATAAACTTAAATGTTATTAAGAAGCTGCATGGCGAAATCAGTGCCACGGGACCTGATTTCATCTGCCATCTTATCAGGTGAAGAGAAACTTCCCACAAAAAGTTCACCGGCATTTTTCATAATAAGTGCTTTTGAAAAATTCTTGAAAGCAGTTCCGATAAGCTCTGCATTTCCATCATAAACCCCACCCCCGGTAGTAAGGAGAGCAATGGACTTACCTTTCAACAGTGAAGCGTGGTCAGGCTTATGATAATTTGTGTAGAGTGAAAAAGATCTGTCGATCACAGCTTTCATCTGGGCTGTCACACTCCAGAAATAAATGGGGGAAGCAAAAAGAATGATATCAGATTCAATCATTCTATCTATTATACCAACCATATCATCTTTAAAAATACATCCGGCTTCATCGGATGTATTCTTACAGTTCAGACAGGCGATACAGCCGTGAACATCTTTTTCTGCAACATTTATTCTCTCAACTTCGTGTCCCTGAGCTTTAAATTCACCTTCTATAATATCAAGAACAGATGCAGTATTGCCTTTAGGTTTGGGGCTTCCCAATAAACTTAATAATTTCATATCGTAAATACTCCTGTTTATTTTTACGGTTATTCAAAAAAAAGCCTTGAAAATCTTAATCAGGCCTAAATGATAATGCAACAGACTTCTTTTCAAAGACAAAAATCAGACAGTAATGTTATTTCTTTGTAAATAAAAATACGGGATATCTGATTAGATACCCCGTATTCATAAAACACAACCGGTGCAGGAGGTTAGAAATCAAATCCGTTAAAACTTATGCAGTGTCGATATTCCTTTAACTTCCTCTTCAATTTCAAAGAAGTCCACAGCGTCATTAAGTTCCCTTGATTTTTCTGCCATTGTCAGCGTTGTTGCCGCAATTTCCTGAGCAGCGGCAGCATTCTGATGAATTATTGAACCAAGGCTCTGCAGGGCTTCATTAATTCTTGAAGCATTGGAGTCCTGATCTTCACTCTGCGCCGCAATTTCATCCACAAGATCTGCGGTTTTTCTTATTTCAGGCACCAGATCCGCAAGCTGTTTGCTCGCTTTACTTGCAGTGGAAACACTTACATTTGATATTTCCATAATTTCAAGTGCGGCCTTTCCACTTCTTTCCGCAAGTTTACGAACTTCAGAAGCAACCACGGCGAATCCCTTGCCATGCTCACCAGCCCTTGCAGCTTCAATCGCGGCATTAAGGGCCAGAAGATTTGTCTGCCGGGCTATCTCCTCAATTATCTGTATTTTTCCTGCTATTTCGTTCAGAGCATTAAAGCCTTCCTGTATTGATCTACCGCCCTCCTCAGCATTTTTGGCGGCATTTGTGGCTATTTCTCTGGTTTTTTTACAATTTTTGGCATTATCTTTTATGCTCTCGGCCATTTTATCCATATTGGAAGAAACTTCCTCAATGCTTGAAGCCTGTGCTGCCGCTCCTGAGGCAACATTATCAGCAGCCTCGGAAATTTCTCTGCTGCTTAAATGGACCGAAGCAGCGGTCTCCGCAACAACCCTGATAACCGAGCTTAAACTCTCGATCATAGTATTTAGAGCACGGCCGACCAGCCCTATTTCATCCTTACCGGGGTTATTTACTTTATCCCTGAAATTACCCTCAGACATAAATCCGGTAATAGATGTAATTTCCGACAATGGCCTTAAAACAGAACTGCGCATAAACCATGTTACGAACAGAGCAACAACTGCAAGAATGATAAGGGTCCATACCGTTACAGATATTCCCGCTTTTTTTGTTTCCTTATGAGCCTGTGCGAGAGAGCTGACTATTTCAAATGCTCCATGAATTTCACCTACTTTCCAGCCTTCCTTTATTCCACCGGTAACATCTTTGCTTCCGGCAGGGTCCCCATGACAATAAAGACATTCTTTTGTGAGTCTTATCGCCTTGAAGTAGCGTATGCTGTCCTCTTCATGAATTGTAACTTCATCAGTATTCTCGGATTTCATCCGTTCAAGGACGCTCCTCTCAAGCTCGGTGGGAGTATTTTCAGGATTTCTGGGTTTAATTTTGGGAACTCTGAATATGTAGCCGGCCTTATCGGCATTGGCGGAAGCCATCCGGATCGCAGTGATCACCGGTACGGCTTCAAGAACTTTATCATCCGGTATTTCATTGAAAGGTTTAACGATGCCGGAGGAGAGCTTGCTACTCATATCATTTCTCGCGGCCTCTGCCATAAAGACAATGGCCCGGCTCTGTTTAAGAATCCCGTCTTCCGATTTCTGATTTATTACATAAATCTGCTGAAACCCCATAATCAGTGCAATAATAATTGGCCCGGCAAGAGCCGTAACAATTGTCTTTGCCGCCACACTAACTTTATTGAACATACAAATCCCTCACTGAAGATCAGACCACCGATTTTAAACCATCGCTAAAATATATTTCACTTATATTATATACACGATAATACAGTTGTCGCAATCAGCTCAACTCAGTTTATTGAAACTAATTCAACAATCTCTGGAAAAAGAAAATCCCCGCTTCCAAAGAAACGGGGATATATCAAGCTGATATTTAATATTTATTATTGAGCTGGAATTTCTTTCGGGCGGGTAGTGTCACCTGTTGCTCCGGGGAAATTCTTCCATATATGAGCTTTTGTTCCTGTTTCTATGAGATGATCAGCTTCCTGCATAAATCCTGAGAAACGATGTTTGCACTCATAGAATCCATGCCACCATGCATAATCAGGTGCCATCATAGCTGTTCCCATTCTGGCTCTTCTTCCTTCATGATGCCAGAGTTCATAAAATTCCCACTCTATGGCTTCATCAAAGAATTTCTCTTTGCTTAGCAGTCCCTTGGAATAAAGTTCATCGAGCTTGGCCTTGGCTGGTTTGAAATAAACTTCATTATAATTTTCTACAGCGGCATCAAGCTTGGCATAATGGGCATTAACCCAGACTTCTCCATGGCACTGCATGCAGACCTGCTTCATTTTTCCACGTTCTGTCTCCCAATTATTTTGAGCAGGGAGAGGTTTAAAGTTTTCAGGTCTTACAGTTAACGGCGCCTGAAGCTCCCACGAAAGTCTTTCAGTCACATCATGCGTCGTCATGACTTTACCTGAGCCGGACATATGGCAGCTGGCACAGGTTGGTCCCCTGTAGTCCACCCCCGGAGTCCAGGTACCCGGAGCAGCTTTCCAGTTATACTCATCGCCGAACGCGGTGTAGATATCTCCATGCTTGGATTCCATATAAATTTCTATCTGCGGATGATCAGGTCCCAGATGACACTGTCCGCATGCTTCCGGCTTCCGAGCTTCCATTACAGAAAATCTGTGTCTGGTATGGCAGCTGGTGCAGGAGCCGAAACTTCCATCCATATTCACACGCCCCACGCCGACATTAGGCCAGGTCATCGGATCCAGATTACCGTCTTTATCATTTTTCAAAACAGTTCCGTGACAAGTGTAGCAACCGGCGGCCCTTTCAATTTTATTGTTCATGCCCTTGTTCATCCACGGATCTATTTTCCAGACAATTATGTTGGTTTTGGCATGCTTGCTTTTTGCATATTGCTTAACTTCATCAGGGTGACAGCGGGAACAATCTTTAGGAGTGACAACTGCGGCAATGGGAACTCTGTATTTTGAATCACCCCATTTGTTATCCGAACGATTATACTGTTTAAAATGATTTTTGCTTACGTCCTTGTCATGTTCTTCGGCCTGATGACAATCAATGCAGGTAATATTTGAAGAAGCATGTCTGCTGGCAGTCCAGTCTGCAAAAAGTCCCGGAGTCAGCTCTTTATGACACTCAATGCAGGCTTTAGCCTGATCGGACATACCTCTTTCTATACGGAACTCTTTCTGCTTGGGCATATTCTGAGCAAAGGCAACTCCTGACGCCAGCATAAGCCCCAGCACCACTGTAAAAACTCTAATCCCCATCATATTTTTTCTCCCTGGAATCTAGATTCCGCCATTGTCTTTATAATCATAATATTCACGATCAACGTGAACCAGATTGGAATGACACTCCACGCACCTTTTCTCATACCCTTTTCGAGGGTGAAGCACTTGCCTGTGAGCCAGCATCGCACCCCGCTTATAGGGCATGTATTCAATGTTACGATGGCACTTCAGGCACTGATCATTTTTGATGGATAATCTGGCTTTTTCGGCCTGTTCCTCCCGAATATAAGGCTTACCTGCCAAATGGGCGGCAACGTCCTTCATCCCGTGCAATGTTTTAGTGTAAAAGAAATCAACTGTATCCTGAGGTGCGGGCAGATGACAGTCCATACAGTCAGCCACAAAACCTTGAGGATTGTTGACATGGGTTGAAGTTCTCCATCCGTCATAAGCAGCCTGAATCTCATGGCATGAAGCACAGAACTCCGGAGTTGAGGTTCTGACCATGGTATAATATGTCATGCTGAAAATCGGGAAACCCAACGCAATTCCCAATGCAATCCACAAGGCCGGTTTCAGCCCTTTTTTCATACCTCCTCCATGGTTGCGGTTATTAAAAAATAACTCCGACCGGATTTAAAAATTCCTCCATGGCTTAAGAAAACCCGGCAATGACACTTTACATAGAGTAAAAGAATAACATTTTTTTTAAAAAAAGGTCAAAACCATTTATATCTTAACTGACCATGGTATAAGATGCTGAGATAGTAATTTTTAAATAGATAAGATGAAGAACAATCGGCGGGGTAAAAATTTGGCGGGCCGGTTTGCAAAAACTTCTATATTACCAATAAAAAAATCCGGGAATGTTCAACGAACAGACCCGGATTTTTTTAAACACTCTGCTTAGTATCAACAGCCAAGAACAGCTTTTTTAGCCCTGTCACTATAAACTTTGGCAAGACCGCCAGAGGCTGTTTCTCTATATAAGTTAGGAAGATCATGGCCGGTCTGCTTCATAACCTGCACCACTTCGTCAAAAGGAATTCTATGAACTCCATCGGAAAGATATGCCATCTGCGCCCGGCTTATGGCCCTTGAAGCAGCACAGGCATTTCTTTCAATACAGGGAATCTGCACCAGACCGTCAACAGGATCACAAGTCAGCCCAAGGTGATGTTCAAGCCCCATCTCCGCAGCATATTCAATCTGCCTGACAGACCCGCCCATGATCTGGGTTGCAGCGGCTGAGGCCATTGCACACGCAGAACCGACCTCTCCCTGACATCCGACTTCAGCACCTGAAATAGAACCATTCTGTTTAATGATAGTTCCGATCAGTCCTGCTGTGGCAAGGGAATGCAGAATTTCAGTTTCAGTGGGTTTCTGACTCTCTTTCAAATAATATAAAACAGCAGGAACAACTCCGGCGGCACCGCATGTCGGGGCAGTGACAATGGTTCCTCCTGAAGCATTCTGCTCTGAAACAGCAAGAGCATAGGAAGTAACCAGCCCGGTCTGCTGCATGGATCTGCCTGCCAGCTTTGTTTTTTTGTAATAACTCCAGGCCTGCCTTTTAAGACCTATGCTTCCGGGAAGAACGCCCTGTGTCTCAAGTCCTTTTTTCACTGCGGCAACCATAGTCTTCCAGACCTGAGATAAAAAATCCCAGATATCCGCCCCCTCACAGCGTTCCACATACTCCCAGTAAGTCAGGCCGCTTTTTTCGCACATTTCCATAATCGAGGCCAGATCAGGAAGATCATACACCTGCACCGGCTGCTGATCAGTACTTTCTGCCCCTCTTACAGCTCCACCGCCGATAGAGTATGCCTGCCATGAATTTATAACTTTTCCGTCGCCGGCAAGAGCTTCAAACTCAAGTCCATTCGGATGCAAGGGTAACTCCACTTCCGGCTTCCAGATAATTTCAGTTTTATTGTCTCCTAAAACCTGTACTACAGCCCAGTCGGTCATGTGTCCTTTTCCGGTTGCAGCCAGAGATCCGAATAATGTCACTCGGTAGGAACATGCATCGGGGCAACGTTTTTTAAAAATTTCTGCTGCCTTTTTAGGGCCCATAGTGTGGGAAGAAGAAGGCCCGATCCCAATCCTGTATAATTCTTTTATGCTTTCCATTTCACCCTCTGTTTTAACGGCACACTCTCAGCTGACACCAGACAAAAAATAACACACACCTTAATAAAAACCGCTCTTGGGAAGAATTCTGCATTAATGCAGATGTCCCGAAAGAAGCTTTTATGAACAAAGACAGGAAGACTCCGGCAAAATCGCAAATATTTATAATTATTGATCTACAGTAATGACTATATACTTACGAATAAACGGGACAAATATGATATATTTTAAAAATTTTGTCGACACATAGCCCTGTATTTATTTTTTAAGAAAAAAATTAATTAATTTTTTCCATTTTGAGAAATAACAACCGTTTCGCAAAAGAAAGAATGAATTTTATAAATTAAGACAGCATATATTTTAATTTTTAAAACAGTTATGCTAAGCTTATAAAGCTTATAAAAATTCAAACTCAACTTTTTCCTTCTGTGACGGAGCATCTTAAAGATGAAAATTAATAATAAGATATTTGCACTTCTTATTACACTTCTGCCGGTCGCTTGCGTGATAATCCTGCAGCAGACTCCAGCTCAGGCTTCATTTAATAAAAGAGCGCTGCTTATAAGCTCCTATCATCCCGCTTTTCCCACTTTCTTAAAACAGGTAAACGGAATCAAGTCCGTGCTGGACCCTGAAGGAGTTGTTCTTGATGTTGAATTCATGGACAGCAAACGCTTTTTCACGACTGCTTCTTATAAGAAATTCTATGACTATTTAAATTTCAAACTAAAGAAACTTCCACGATATGACATTGTTCTTACAGCTGATGATAATGCTTTAAACTTCATCTTAAAGCACCGGAAAAAGCTTTTTCCCGAAACGCCTGTGGTCTTCTGCGGAGTAAATGATGCAACCAAAGCTGAAACCCTGAAAAATGATGACAGCATCACAGGGGTTCTTGAATCTCCGTCATTTAAAGAGACCATTAAGGTCATTGCCAGGCTGCGTCCCCAGACTAAAAAAATATTTGTTATAAACGACTCTACCCCAACGGGTAAATCTGATATTGCAAGCCTTAAAAGCAGTATTGAATCGCAAAACAAAACTTCAATGGAAGTTTTATCTCTTACAAAATTGAGCTGGGACGAATTGGGCCGTAAATTAAAGACTCTTTCACCAAGCGACAGTATTATCCTCCTTTCCGCTTACAGGGACAGGGATCTGAAACAAAAAGATTTTTACGAAAGCCTGAAATTTATTAGCAACAGCACCAATCTGCCGATTTTCCATCTTTGGGAACATGGTCTGGGTCAGGGAATTATAGGAGGTAAGGTTATTTCCCAGTTCGAGCAGGGACGGCTGGCTGCAAAAATGGCTTTAAAAATTTTGAATGGCACGAGTCCGGGGCAGATAAGTATTATTGAAGGCAACAAAGCAAACAAATACATATTTGATGACAGTCTGGTGCATAAATACCAGATAAATCATTCCCTGCTCCCTGAAGACAAAATCATCATCAACTCGGAACATTATCTTTCCAATCAGATAAAACATTACCTGACCATTGCTGTAATAACACTTACATTTCTTGTACTTATTGTTGCAGGATTAATCACTTATTCCATCAAACTCCGTATCGCCAGAGAAAAGATAACTTCAAGTGAAGCTAAGCTTCAGGCTATTTTCAATAATGCAACTGCCGGTATATTCATGACAACCACCGGCGGGCGCATAGTCAAAGCCAATAATGCCTTTTGCTCATCACTTAAATATACTGCAGATGAACTTATTGGAATGCAGATTAATGAACTGATCATTCCTGAATCTGAATCAGGAACAGCATTCCAATTAAAAGATCTTATCCACGGAAAAGGTGAATCCGTTTTTCGGAATACATGCTTCCGTAAAAAAGACATGGGAATAATCTGGGGAGATATCTCGCTGGAAATCTGTTCCGACCCTGTGTTGAAAAACAGGTTTATTGTGGGCATTTTTCTAGATTCCACAGAACTTCACAAGTCCAATTTAAAGCTCCATGAAAGCGAAAAAAATCTTGAAACAACATTAATCCGGCTTAATTCCCACATAACCAATTCCCCTCTGGCCCTTATCGAATGGGACAATGAAGGTAGAGTTCTCCACTGGTCTGAATCAGCTGAAAAAATATTCGGATGGTCGGCTAAAGAAACTCTAGGAAAAAGCTGGGATGACTGGCAATTCATATACGAAGAAGATCTGGTGGAAGTAAGAAGTCAAATTGATGAGCTGATAGGTAATAAAGTTAATTACAAGACTGTAACCAACAGAAACTATACTAAAAGCGGTGAGATAGTTTTTTGTAACTGGCATAATTCATCATTTAAAGATGAACATGGAAACCTTATTTCCATACTGTCTCAGATTGAAAATATAACGGAAAGAGTCACGGCCCAGAATGATCTTGCTCAAAGTGAAGACAGATTCCGGGCAATGTTTGAATATATGGGCAGCGGCATTGCCATCTATGAAGCTGTTGATAATCAAAAAGATTTTATATTCAAAGACTTAAACCCAATGGCGGAAAAAATAACAAACTTATCCCGAGATGAAGTCATCGGTGAAAGATTACTTAAATTGTTCCCCAGTATGAAAGAGTCAGGACTTCTGGAAACACTTATGAAAGTCCATAAATTTGGGGGATATGAATATCTGCCACCATTTTATTACAGTGACGATCTGCGCTCGGGATGGCGGGAAAACAGAATCTACAGTCTCCCTTCAGGAGAAATAATTACTATATTTGATGATGTTACCAAAAGGATGGAAACACAGCAGGAACTGGTTTTGGCTAAAGAAAGAGCTGAGGACGCCAGCAAGGCTAAAAGTGATTTTCTGGCAAACATGAGCCATGAAATCCGCACCCCGTTAAATGGCATAACCGGAATGCTCCAACTAATGCTGATGACAACTCTGGATAGTGAGCAACATGAATATATTCAGACAGCTATTGAATCTTCACGGAGATTGACAGCTTTGCTGAGTGATATACTTGATATCTCCAGAATAGAAGCAAACCGCCTTGAAGTAGTCAGAAAAGAATTCAATCTCTATGAAATTATAGATTCCCTGCGTAACCTTTTCACTCCCCCGGCACGTCAGGCCGGACTGGAAATATCGTTCAACATAGAAGACAACATACCAAAAGCAATAATAGGTGATCAAAACAGGCTGCATCAAATTCTCAATAACCTGCTCGGAAATTCCATAAAATTCACTAAAGAAGGTGAAATTAAATTAACTGTAAGCAAAATAAAAACAAGCTTTGAGGGCTATTGTAATATTTTGTTTTCAGTAGCAGACACAGGAATAGGAATACCGGATGACAAGATAAATGATGTCTTTTCACCCTTCAGACAGGTCGAGGAAAGCCTGACCCGCAGTTATGAAGGAGCCGGTCTGGGGCTTGCTATTGTTAAAAAAATTATTCTGCTAATGAATGGAAGACTTTGCGTAGACAGTGAACACGGTAAAGGCACTGAAATTATGTTCAGCATGCTTTTCAAAATTTCCTCCGGAGCCCAACCACAGAAATTTGACCTTCCCGAAATAAACTATGAAGAAGAAAACAGCGTAAATAAAAATTTGCGAGTACTGATTGTTGAGGATGAAGAAGTCAATATGAAGACTCTGACCATAATGCTGGATAAAAGTAATTATGAGACAGTAAGTGCATCTGATGGTTATGCGGCGATAGAAATTCTTAAAAAGGGAAAAATAGATATTGTCCTGATGGATATTCAAATGCCGGTTCTAAACGGAGTGGAAACAACCGAAGCCATCCGTGATGGAGCTGCGGGCAGCCAAAACAAAACAATACCCATTATAGCAGTAACCGCTTATGCGATGAAGGGAGACAGTGAAATGTTGATCTCAAAAGGCTTTGACAATTATATTTCAAAACCGGTCAACATGTCAGAGTTGAGATCCATTCTGGACAGTTTCTATAAGAAAAAACTTAATGAAGAATAAGCACTGAAAGCCGTTTTCCATAACCACGAAATTATCACCGGCAGTTTAGAGCTTATTGAGCTTGGCTGATAAGCTTAATTCAATATACGACAAAAAATAAGGGGAATGACTTTAAAGTCATTCCCCTTTTTGAGTTCGGTGAGTCTCTCCGGGCGGGCTTCACTTCACCCGGAGAAACTCCGATAAACAGTGCTGCAGTCTTTTTTGCCTTATCCGACCAGGTTATCAGTGTCTCAGGCTAATTGGGTCGGATGTAACACGGATTCAGGCAATATCTTCAACTCTCTTAGTTTGATTCTGCCAGTGAGGGACAACGGTCTGACAATAACCGAAGTGCAGAAAAAAACCGAGGCTTCAGAATTTAGGCATTAACAGCTGCAGCAAGACCAACGATCATCAGAAGAAAAATTACACTCATGTCTCTATCTCTTATTATGCCGGTCAAAACCGGGCTTGCAGTTTGACTGAAATAAAAGGGCTATCACACCCTGGCAAACCTTAAGAGGACTTCACCGTGACCTCTTGAGGCAATAGATATCCAAGTCTGTTTGATTATGCAATCAAAAAATGCCAGTAATTGTGATTTTTTTAACAAAATACTTATAACTTATTAATTTTACTACAAAAAAAGTTGGTGATTTTTTTCTCAATCTAATTTTAGACCTTTCTTCATGTCATTCTTACACTGAATGTATATACAATGTAATTACAGTAAGATATGGTTTATTTAAAAAGCAAAACGACAAAAATGAATCCTAATAAAAGGTGTAAACCCTTTAGTAACAACAGTTTTATTCAATAAAAAATGAACAAGCATACTCATGATTAAAACAGCCTGCTGAACAGCGGCAAAAGGTCATAGGCACAAAAAAAGAACGGACGGCTGACGACCGTCCGTTCTTATATATATTTACAACCCCCTCAGGAAGCGTGAGAGATTTTGAGGGACATCCTGAGGTTGTCTGGTTTGCTATTTGTTACAGGCAAGCTTGTTTGAAATGATGACCTTGTTAACATCAACTTCAACTGCAACAATGTTCTGAGCCACATGACCTTCAATATGAGCTACATTGCCAAGGCAAGCTTCTACTTTGGATTCCATATCAGGAGCAACCCTAACGATAATTTCGCCGGTCTTGTCACTGAAGAGGTATTCGCCGTCATTAATTTTTTTAACAAAAGATCCTGTCAGGGCAGCAAAGTCATCAGGTCCTGAAACTTTTGCCTCAGAAACAGTGTTGATAACATTGGAACCAACTTCAACTGCGTTAGATGTTGCTGCAAAACTTCCAATGGCCAGAACCAGTGCGAAAATAAGGGTTAAACGCTTCATAGTATTTTCCTCGCAATATTTTAATTTAATTTTTTTCTACACATCAAAAAAACAATTCTTAAAAGTTTGATGAAACACTTCGCCATCGATAATTTCCACATCAGGGTCAGTTTTCATCCCGACCAAGTGAACCATCCACCCCTGAATAGGTTTTCCCCTTGATCGATGAATCAACCTCTAGCGCACTTTGATTGATCGTGCAATCAAAAAGATGGTATTTTTGTGATTTTTTTATCAAACCGTCACAATTATTTTAAATAAGATGTTATATCAATATGTTAAACAATAATTTATTTTTTCAATTCACCCTTATGCTATAATAGATAAGACTTTTTAGAAGGAATTCTATCCCTGACACTTCAATAATAAATTAAAATTTGCCATTAATATTATGCAGAGTTACTTTTACATTCACATAATGAATTAAAATATTTCTTAAAAACTGGAAATTAAGGAGCTGACAATGGAAAGAGAAAAAATTCAAAAAATATTTGAAAATTTTTTTGAGAAATACAAAAAGACAGAAGGAGACAAAACCGTATGGTCTGCCTTCTGGGCGGAAACTAAAACTGAGGGCGTCCTTGAGCTTAACCTTACAAAATGCCCGAGAGGAACTGTCTTTAAGTTTTTTGTGGATAATAAGAAGATATCAGAAGTTATAGGCTGGGATGATTTCTTCAAAGAACTTGAAAAACTAAAATCAGACTACCCTAACCTCTATGATGAAGAAAAAATTTTCTCAGATATGGAATTCGCCAGTTAAAAAAAGGTCACTCTAAATTCATTATTCGGGGAAGGAGGCAAGAAAACCTAAAAATACAAAATATCACAATCAGATAATTGTCATTGCTATAGCTCAGCCGGGCTAAGTTGGATTAAGATTGGGACTATAGATTAATAGTGCAGTTTAGATTCTTAATCTCTACGCCTATATTTCAATTTTTTTTACATTATAGGCATTCCGATAGGCTTCCCTGAGGCTTATAATCTTTTCCAGCGGAACACCAGATCGCCTATTTTCTTTTTCCCAATTATCTAAAACAATATGTCCCATAAATTTAATAATTTCTTTTGCCTGCTCTTTTTTTAATCCGAAATTTTCAGACTGAGAGAGGGCATTGTTCAAAGTAGCCAGTCGTCCCTGGGTACCGATACTTAATTTTAAATAACTTTTACCGGTATCGAATTCCTGAGGCTGAGGAACAATGTCATAGGCAGGAGAAAGCCTCCAACCACCTGTTTCTACATCGTAAAGAAATCCATGATTTTTAAGATGGTCGTCATGATTGTTAATCATGATATTAAACACCATACGCCGAAAAAGCTCTTCAAGGTCTTTTTTCAAAAATTGCTGCACCCCATAGCGTCTGATTGCCAGAGCTATATCGGCATATGATCCTTTTTCCATATTATCTGCCGAGGTTAATGTCATTGCCGACAAAAAATGGAATCTTTCACCGTTCTCACCACGATCAAATCTTTTGATCAAAAAGACATCCCGGCCAGCAATCTGGATTACCTCACATTCAGGAACGCGAATACCGCACATGCGGGCCAGATTCATTGCTGCCAGTTCGATTCGGCAGGTTGGCCAATGTTCCAATTCTTTTGAGAACTTAGCAATCATAGGATTACCATGATAGCTAACAACGGCCTTTGGTTGAGCTCCTCCTACTGAAGATCCTCTGATAAAAAATCTTCTAAACTGTGGTTTGACCACAACATCATCAAGTACTTCATCAACCAGACTGAGCATTTCCTCAAAATCCAAATGTTCTCCGACAATAGTCTTGGGCCTCCATTCCGGGCAATGAGGTTTGGGACCATATAAATCAGGACCAAAAGCAAGAGCTCCTATCCGGTCTTTTTGATCAAGAACTGTAAGATAATCAAAGAGGCTTGGGGTCTTACCAAATTCCCCTGCCGCTATATCCAATAGATGTGACCCCCAACCGTCAGGGCTTGCATCATGAAAGACCCTGAATAACCCCTCAGTCTGAAAATGATCTTTGATCAAAGGTAACTGAACAGGATCAAGAGGAATGGCATCCCTGCGTTCAAGATATCGACGTCCATAGTCGAATTCGGACAGAATTGAATTTACATCTTCTGTTATCACAAGCCGGCCTGCAGGAACAAAATTATTCCCCAACTGGATATATACATACGTTTTATTTGTGCTCATTATTAGAAATCCAACTCTTGAATTTTATTTCTTGGCGGATCGACTCTTTTCTTACGATTTTTATTTTCCAGACTTTTTCCAAGTGAATCATTTTCCGGTTCTGCCACCTGAGCAAGGCTGCCCACCAACCCCAGGACATCAAGAACCTGTGCAATAGCGCCAAGCCCCACAGTGGGCTCTCCTGTCTCTACTTTACGCAGCCTTAGTGGAGACATCTGTGCCCGCGCAGCCAAATCTTTCTGTGTAATTCCACGGCGGATTCTGGCCAATTTAATATTTTCACCAAGAATACGCAGAGTTTCCTGAGCCTGACTGGATAAGCTGATATCTGAAATAGATTTTTTTGCCATAAAACAACCTCAAAAGAGTAATAAAATTACTTTAAAACTGATTTAAAGGAAATATATTTACTTTTTAAACGTATGGCAACAATTTAAATAAAAGGCTAAAAAAGACTGCTAATGGCTGCTTCCGATTGGCCAAAACCCAGCTGATCAAAAACATACTATTTTATTAAGCTGACTTCCAATTCATTAAACTGCTGAAAATTTGCCAGACTTTATTTGCAACATAATGAGGCAACAGCTCAAAATCACGTAAGAAACACTATCACTAATGAAACACACTGAATAATATGTTATCCAACTGATGGAACAGCACATTATTTGATCCAGCCGGAATCATATTTACGTTTAAAAATGAAAGAGGCCTGTGGATAAATCCACAGGCCTTTTTCAGCTTTCTTATGGAGGTAGGTTGACTACTTTTTTATACGAGAGGAGTGTTCTTAACCAGATTCCAGATTCCGCACGGGCAGACACTTGCACAGAATCCACATCCTATACATTTATCAGCGTCGCAGACCATCTCAAAATCTTTCGGGTTATCTCCGGACTTACGAGTTATGGCCCCGCGGGGGCATACAGTTTCGCAAAGTCCGCAATCACGACATGAACCGCATGACGAACATTCTGCACCACACTGCTCAACATCTTCAAAAATATTGAGGCGGGGATCAAAGTATTCAAGGGTCATTCTATCGTAATCAATAGTCTCTTTAAGACCGCTCTCAGGACGCTTTCCGGTGAAAATTTCATCGATAATTTCAGCGGTTTCGCGGCCATGTCCGATAGCATGTGTCAACAGTCCGGGACGAACAATATCCCCGATTGCGAACACTTTAGGATCAGTTGTCTGATAGTTTTCATCAACAACAACGTGACCACGGTCAAGAGCGATATTATCCGGCAGGAAATCTACATCCGGCTGATCTCCGATGGAAATCAGTACGGTATCAGCTTCAATAACTTCACCGCTTTGCAGGACAACACCTTCTTCAGTGATCTCCTTGGTGAAGCAAGGCCAGCGGAATTGTGCTCCGTAGGCTTCAGCTTCCTTGCGTTCCTTACCGAATGAAGCCGGTTCCTGAATATCAATCAGAGTAATGCTTTCCGCACCTTTCTGACCGCATACGGTTGCGACATCACAACCGACATTACCAGCGCCGATTATAACAACTTTTTTACCGGGCTTGGCTTTATCCTGCTTGGCTTCCTTGAGAAAAGTCAGTGCCGGAATCAGGCGTTCATGACCGGGAATAGGGATAATTCTCGGCTTCTGGGCTCCTGTTGCCAGAACCACGTAGTCAAATTCTTTTTTAATTTCCTGAAATTCTTCTGCAGAAAGTTTGTGCTTAAGATGTGAATGGGTGACGACATCGGCAACCCTCTTAAGTTCTGTTTCAATAACTTCTTTAGGAATACGGCTTTCAGGAATGGCAGAAGTAATCTTACCACCAAGTTTTTCGGCCATGTCGAAAACAACTGCTTCATGTCCGAGACGGCGAATGTGCCATGCAGCTGAGATACCGCCGGGACCACCGCCGATGACGGCTACACGCTTGCCTGAAAGTTCAGGAAGCTTGGGAGCTTTACTGCTGACACCCTTTCTACCAAGCTGGGTGATATCAACAGAAGCCATCTTTTTAACACCACGGGTACAACCGTCCATGCAGGGATGAGGACAAAGATATCCACAAACCGTTGCCGGGAACGGAGTAAATTCCAGTGCGAGGTCAACAGCTTCGTCAACAAGTCCGTCACGAACCAGCTGCCAGCGTTTCTGGACAGGCATTCCGGTAGGACAGCTTGCCTGACACGGAGCCATATATTTACGGTTCTCCCATACGGGAACAAACCTTCTGAGCTTTCCAGTTGTAATGAGCGGAATAGGACTTCTGTCAACCGAGGACAGATCGCCTATCAGACCGCCTTTACCGAGTTCTTCATCCCATACTTTAGTATGGAACTCACGCATGGAGCGACGGGCTTTACCCTTTTTCTCATAGGGGCTTTTGGCTGTTATAAGCTGCCATTCGGTGCGATCGGAAATTTCATCAAAAACCTCCGGGCGACCCAGCTTGGCAAGATTCTCCTTGAGATTCTCTGTCAGCCATGCCCATGCGTCATCGGTTATAGGTTCAAGTTTTGCGTCACTTGAAGAAAATCCACCTATAGGACCACGGACAAAAATTCGTCCGCCAACCATTCCTACACAGGGACGGTAACCGAGTACATTCGCAGGACTTTTAGCTTCGTATCCACAGACAATAGCGTCACCGCCGGCCATGAATTCAGCAAAATAGTCACCTACTGACCCGAGAACCCAAAGCTCCGGTGCGGGGAAACGGGGGTTTGTCTTGGTCATGGTCATACCACGGGCACCAATACTACCGCCGATTATTACCTTACCCTGAGCCATGGCATTGCATGCTCCGTTGGTGGCATCTCCCATTACGATGATTTCAGCACCGGCATTCAACCAGCCAACATCATCCGAAACAGGTCCGTGAACAGTTATGGTTGTTCCGGGAAAACCTTTGGAACCCAGACGCTGTCCGGGTGATCCAACAATATCGACCTCAATGGGTTCTTCTTTTGAAATCCAGAGTCTACCGCCAAGGCCGTGCTGACCCATGGCGTCTATTTCAAGCTTGCGGGCACCGTCACGGACTGCTTCCTGAATGCGCCTTTCAACAATGCGCGATTCAACACGTTTTCCGTTTTCGCTGCCGCTGATGCGTATAATATCTTTGGCCATTTTTTATCTCCGATATTTCCTGAGCTTCTTTTCTGCGGAATTAAACCACATACCTGATGCCGAGCTTTTCAGCAGCGTCCTTGTCACCAATTCCAAGTCCGTCGGACATGCCGATGGGCAATGAGGTGGAACGGCCCAGAGGGGCGATTATCTTCTTAAGCTCGATATCGAAACTCAGGTAGAAGTCTACCACGCGTTCGGCGACTTTTTCGGGATCAAGACGACGATAGAGCCTCGGATCCTGAGATGTTATACCCTTGGGGCAAAGGCCGATGTTACAGACGTTGCAGCGATCCTTTTCAGAACCGACACAGCCTGCTCCGGCCTGCATTACATACTTTCCTATCTGAACAGCGCTTGCGCCCAGCATAATCAGAGCGGCAGCGTTGGCAGCAAGGTTTCCGGATTTACCGATACCGCCACCGGCGATAAGCGGAAGCTCATTCTGCTTACCAGCGGTAACCAGAGTGTTGTAGCAGTCACGGAGGTTGCTTGCGATAGGATGTCCCATGTGGTTCATGGAAACATTGTACGCTGCACCGGTTCCGCCGTCTTCACCATCAATGGCAAGACCGGCGGCATAAGGATTACGTGTCAGGTTGTTCAAAACAGCAAGCGAAGTGGAAGATGCTGATATTTTGGGATAAACCGGAACACGGAAGCCCCAGGCCATGCTCATGGACTGAATCATTTTAGCAACGGATTCTTCAATTGAATACTGGGTCTGATGTGTCGGAGGGCTGGGAAGACTTACTCCCTGCGGAACACCGCGGATAGCCGCGATAAGTTCGTTAACCTTGTGCCACATCAAAAGTCCGCCGTCGCCGGGCTTGGCACCCTGACCATATTTGATTTCAATAGCGCACGGATCTACTTTCATTTCAGGAATAGCATGAATAATTTCATCCCATCCGAAATAACCGCTCGCAATCTGTAAAATTACATATTTAAGGAAACGTGAACGCAGAAGACGCGGAGGGCATCCACCTTCACCGGTACTGATACAGACCGGCATGTTCATTTCCTCATTGAGGTAGGCTACAGCCATCTGCAATCCTTCCCACATGTTGGGGGAAAGAGCACCGAAAGACATACCACCGATAACCAGCGGATAAATTTCTCTTACAGGAGGCTTCCAACCATGTTCCCTGAAGGTTTTGATGCTTTCTTCAGGTGACTGCACCCTTCCGAGGAGAGTACGGAGATTGAACTCGTGGCGGCCTGCGTCCAGAGCGGGGTCAGTGAGCATCGAGATACGAATGAACTTGATCTGATCCAGCAGGCTTTCACCGGAATTACGGCGACCGCCTCTTGTGCGGGGCTGTCCGCCCTGATTATTCTGAAAAGTGAAACTGGATGAATCGTCATCTCTATGCGGTTTAATGGCATTATTGGGACATACCATATTGCAGAGTGAACACCCGATACATTTATTGGTGGTTTCGCTTTTCTGGTCTATTGAATAATAAATTGAATATTCATTTTCTGCCTTCTTGCGCAGCCCGGCCGGAGTCTTGATCTCTCTTTTACGATGAACACCAAGATCAATGGCTTTGACAGGACAGACCGATGTGCAGCGACCGCACAAGGTACAGTTTTCCCTGTCCCAGCTGATCTGCCAGGGAATGTCTTTTACGCTTAGCGTTGAAGGGGTAATTGGTCTTTCTGCGAGCATTGGATAATCTCCTTGCAGTCTGGGCCGACAATGGCCATATCAAGATGCATGGGTTGAAAATCTTTAGATTTATCACGATCCGGGATGGCGGCGTTGAGTCCGCATATTTCAGACGAAAAAGCGTAGATACCGTCTTTTCCGCCAACCACGCCGGGGCGAAGCTTCTTACGGTCCTGAACCATAAACATCTGACCGCCCGGCATGCATCCTATAACACAGTTCGGACCATCGATGATTAGCTTGCGACAGGAACGCTTGAGCGTTTCAAGAAATTCGCGGTCAGGGTGGCTTTTCATTTCATCATCATTCAAAGGAGTGATGATGTGCTTGAAGGCCCTGATATCCAGACCCAGCTTTTTAGTAGTAAAATGTGCAATGTGAGCAAAAACTTCTGAGTCTGACTGGTAGCCTGAGTAACCGAGAACTCCACGTGACTGGAGGTATTCCTTGATGGGAATAAATGCCGTGTTTTCACCATTGGTCATGGTACAGACACCTTCAAGGAAAAACGGATGGCAGGCATAGAGATTGATTGCGTAGTTGGTATTCTGCCTTCCCTGAGCAAGAATCCTGCGAGCTTTCAGCTCTTCACGGTCAAGGGCAAGATACCTTCCTATTTCGAGAGGATCACCGACTTCTTTGAGCATGATGGTATCAGGCCAGAAAGAAAAGACCATCATGTCTCCGCTCTCCTGCCCTGCATCACGCAGCTCAAGTCTCATTGAAACGAGTTTGTGTCCGCGTTCTTCTTCGGAAAGATCGTTCCATCCTTCAGGTACATCATATACTATAGATGCATAAGTTCCACGCTTAGGAGTACCCGCCGGCGGCTCCTGATCGGGAGTGTACATCAGACTGTATTTGACCTTAAACCCGCGGTCAGTCATATATTTATCAAGGCTGTCCAGCCCGTCTTTAGAAAAAATACCCGAAAGAATCGGAAGTTCTTTCATGTCCTCAAAAGGTCCGCCAAGACCGTTGAGATACAGCCCCACACCGGAGCCGTCGTGCCCTTCTTTCATAACATTAAGGGCGTCGATGGCGCGCATGGGTGAAATCGGATCTCGGCTAGTGAGTGCAAATAAGCGGCACATGGTCTCTGATCACTCCATGATTATAAGGTTCACAACCGGCGGATCTGTTTTTTTTACAATTTGGTGCAAAAAATCACTAAAACCACCTTACAGCCTCATCACAACCTGCTTTTCCTCCTTCAGAAAAATCTTTAGCGGGGTCGCCTGCCCGTTCCGGAAAGTCTCATGACAATCAGGTTAATCTGCTTGTATTAAAAACTTTATATGGAGACACTCTTTCGTGTCCGGGTATGACAAGCGGCTATCGCGCTTCCGGCAGAGGAGGCTGTCTGCCAGCGACTGCTTTTAAATTCGAATTCCGAGCGAAAAGCGGATGTCAAACATGTCAGAAAAAAACAAATTTGACAAACACACGACAATTGTACTTTTGTCTCGATGAGTTTCAGTTGTGAATAGTTGCTAAAAATAAACATTTTAGTAAATATTGATTATTCAATCAACATAGAGCTTCACCTTGATATTAATATAAGTATCTGATTATTAATGATTATTTTTCAAAACGATTGAATGCAATATTGATATTTTTATATGAATTAATCTTTTAAATTGAAAACAAAGGTCTTTCTGTAAATTGATTTTATCCGCTATACGCAGCTATAATTTAAGCATAAAGCAATACATATTTTCAGCATAACAACTTTAAATAATATGTTTTTATTTTAAAAATGGCAGAAATAATTTTTTTTATTGATTTTTATTCTTTTTTTGACAAATAATATATTTTTATTATTTTTTACTTTTTTGTATGTATTTTTAAAATAACAATATCAACAGACATAATTGAGTAACAATTTAAATTTATTGATAATATTAAAAAATGAACTGTGGGAGTTAAAAAATATTACAAAAATGAAACATGATTATTCAGATACAAAAATGAAACATTTCTAAAAAATAAAACCACGTCCAAGAACGTGCTTTATAATAATCCTTGATCCTGCACCAAAGAATGTGGCTGAGATCAACAAAACAAAAGCCATCTGAAAACCTGCACAGAATAAAAAATAAAACTGGACATAATCATGTTTTCCGGCAAGACACAGAAAATATGCATTCAACGACTCAAAGACAACCGCAAAACACCATTTAGCGATGAAAAATAACGAACTTGATATAATCTATCACGACAGCAAGATAGTCGTAGTCAACAAACCCAGTGGTCTGCTCTCGGTTCCCGGAAAAGGCCCTGAGAATCAGGATTGCGTGGTAACAAGAATACAGGCCATGTTTCCTGAGTGCAGAAAATTTCCCACCGTACACCGGCTGGATATGGATACATCGGGCCTTTTAGTGCTTGGCTTTACAGCTCATGCAGTGAGTGACCTTATGGAGCAGTTCCGCAACCGTAAAGTATTAAAAAGCTACGAAGCTCTTCTGGATGGCATTATTGAAGGCGATAGCGGTGTAATAGAACTGGCTTTCAGACTTGACCCGGAAAACAGACCTTATCAGGTATACGATCCGGTAAATGGAAAACGTGGGGAGACCCACTGGCAGAAGCTGGCAATTGAGAATGGCAGAACAAGAGTAAAATTTACTCCCAAGACAGGAAGAACACATCAGTTAAGACTTCACTCATACCATCCTGAAGGTCTTGGAGTTCCAATTGTGGGAGATCGGCTCTACGGCAATGGGACAGGACCGGGACAGCTGAAACTGCATGCCCGATATCTCTGTTTTGAGCACCCTAAGACCAAAGAAAGAATGGAATTCGACGTAGCGCCACTATTTTAGGAAGATCATTTCAGAAGATTAAATAAACACAATGGCATCAGCCAGATACGTATGTCCTGCTGCTGAAACTGATGTATATATTAATGATGCAAGCAACACCTGCTGTAAAAGTACTGCAGAATAACAATTTCCAACTTATAGAATGTAACTTTAACTATTGCCATAAAGTAAGTGTGGTATTATAATATAAAATCGTTATTAAGACCCGCAAATTAGATAGAGCAACAGGACCCGAAAGAGCTTGACCAAGTTTCAAGTATGTTCTACCCAAAAACTTTCCGCGTCTTATTCGTCTCTTCTTTTATGACATCACAAAAAAGCTTCTTAACCTGCGGTTAAGGGAGCTTAAAATCGCCGGCTGGATCAGGCTAACGTTCAGCCGATGCATTTTTTTTATTTGAATTCTAAGGGCATAAGGCCACAATTTTAACATAAAACAGTATATGAAGCGGTCCCGCAGAGATCAGGCGGTCGCTAAAATTATATAAAACGCGAAGCGAGAATCGAGGTTTTTTGAAATGAGCAGTATTCCTATTTCAGTCCAGGGTTTTGAAAATATCAAAAAGGAACTGGACAGACTGAAAAAAGAACGTCCCGAAGTAATCAAGGCCATAGCCGAAGCCCGTGAAGAAGGTGACCTTAAAGAAAACGGAGGCTACCATGCTGCAAGGGAACGGCAGGGAATGCTTGAAGCCAAAATCAATTATATTGAATCGCGTATCCCGCAGTTTCAGGTAATTGATATCAGCACCCTTAAAGGCCCCAAAATCACCTTTGGAGCAACAGTTACTCTTGAAAACATTGAAACCGGTGAGAACAAGACCTACACCCTCATGGGACCGGATGAAAGTGACTTTAAAAAGGGCCTTATTTCAATTGAATCACCTGTAGGAAAAGCTCTGCTTGGTAAAGAAGAAGGTGATGAAATAGTAGTAAATGCTCCTAAAGGCAGAATTGAGTATGGAATTGTCGAAGTTGAATTTAAAGGCATAGTTCCAGCTTAAGCTTTATTCCTTTAGCAAATCAGATAATTATAAGGGAGCGTTTTACACGCTCCCTTTATTTTGGCTTGATATGAATGCAAACGGATTAATATTTCCTCTTCCGGATATTGATATTTCAGATTCAGACGAAATTTCATGTTCCGGTTTCTGCATTGAATGCGGAAAAACTCATACATTCAGGCAGGGCAAAGCCCAAAATGTAGCCCGGCATCTTCTAGCCTGCATTGAAAAAAAAGGAAGCATAGATCTTCTGGCTGAAGACAACGGCAATCCCCTTTTTTCACTGGATTACCTTTATTCAAAAGCCCGTGGGCAGATGTTTGGTGTAATGACTGTTGTTGATTCTGAAGGTCGAGAAGGTTTTATTCAGGCATTTTCAGGGCAATACAACAGTATTTGGTCTGTACCGGGATGGGTTCCGCCTATCCTGAATGAGACCGAGTTTAATGAATTGACCGTAAATATTGAAAAAGAAATTAAAGACCTTGGTAAAAAAATTGCTCTCCTTGATAAGGGTGATCCCATTCTGAAAGAGCTGAAAGAAAAAAGAAAAAAAATTTCAGCCGACCTTATGTCCGCAATCCATCGGCTATTCAGACTTAATAACTTCAAAAAAAAATCCCTCCCACTCCCAGAAGCAGCCCTACCGGGGAAAGGCATTCCAACCGGAACAGGTGAATGCTGTGCCCCCAAGCTTTTAAATTACGCGGCTCTAAACGGTCTGCACCCCACTGGAATAGCAGAAATATACATAGGTAAAGAAAATCGCTCCTGCTCCAGAAAGCATGGGGTCATATACCCTTCATGCACTGAAAAATGTTCATTGATACTTGGGTTTATGCTCTGCGGCCTTCAATAAGAATTTAGAGATACCAATATTCACCCAAATCGTCCTCAAAAATCTGCTAAAAACAGATAGAACTATTCAGGAGAATAAAGTAAATTTACGATGCCCTTTTTTTGATTGCAAAATTTCAAGGACGAATCGTGAAAAAGACACAGCTTTTATCTGCCAAATTTCCTTTGATCACCAAATACACTGGAATGAACCTGTTATCTCAGGAAAATTTTTCAGAAGAATCATTTTGGCCCTCAGTTTCAATAGACTCAAAAATCCTTGATAAACAACGCGACAGACTTCTGGAAAGCTTTAAGCCGGAGATTATAGAATCTTACCCTGAAATGGTTTTCGTTCTGAATGAAGACCGTAGAGTTGTGCTCTGCAACGAAAAGCTCATCAAAAATTTTGATTACAAAACTAAAAACGATATTTACGGCCGACTGCCCGGTGAATTTCTCTCATGCATTAACTCCGGCTGCACAAATGGATGCGGAACGAGTGATGCATGCAGCCTGTGCGGAATGTTAAAAGCAATTTCCTGTGCTCTTTCAGGAAAAGAGAATAAAAACGAATGTTCCCTTCTTGCCAAATCAGATGAAGGAATCAAAGCTCTAAATCTAAAAGTCCACGCTACTCCTGTCTATATTGAGAATGAAAAGTATATCATAGTTTATTTAAACGATATCTCAGACAGCAAATTAAAAGAAAGTATGGAACAAATTTTTTACCACGACATGCTCAATGCGGTGAACAGTATCGTGGGTGCAACTTCACTCATAATTGACGATATGGAAATGAGCCCTAAAGAACTTGCCGGACTTATCAAAGAAAGAGCCCATTTCATGGCCAGAGAAATACAGGGCCATAGAATGATCATCGCTGCCGAAAAATCCAGCCTTGAAATCAAAACTGAAGAATTCGATCTTCCGGACCTGCTAAATGAAGTTGCTACAATGTTTTCAGGAAGCTCCATTGGTGACGGGAAGGACATAATTTTAAATAATTCTGAAAGAGCAATCATAAAAACAGATAAAAATATTTTACTTAGAATAACTGAAAATCTTGTAAAAAACGCTCTTGAGGCTTCTTTTGCCGGTCAGATAATCCATCTTGACTATGAATTAAGTGAAAAAACAGCTCTTATTGCAGTAAAGAATGATAGTTACATCCCCAAGGAAGTTCAGCTGCAACTGTTCAGAAGATCTTTCTCAACAAAGGGTGCAGGGAGAGGTATAGGTACTTATAGTGTTAAAATTCTTACTGAAAAGTACTTAAATGGTATTGTCGGCATGAAATCTGATAAAAAGGAAGGCACAACTTTTGTTGTTGAGATTCCGAGAAATCTTATATAGCAAGCTATTATTTTAAAGCAAAGACAACTATTTTTTTAACTTTCTTGAAGAAAATACCAGTGTAATATATAATTTTTCACACCTTATTAAAATTAGAAACAGTGCGACCATCAAGGCGGAAAAATGCACAGCATATTAGCCAGTCAGATAAGAAAATATTTCGGCAATACTGAACCGAACCCTGATAAAATTCAGGCCCTGCTGATTGAAATAGACGCGACATATAAAGAATTTGAAGAAGAAATAAAACTCCTCCGCACCACGGATAATGATGAGTTAAGCGCCATTATAGAAAAAAAGCGCACCATGGAGGCCTTCTTCTCTCATACCCCCGACGTTATCTTTCATATTAAAAATGATGGGACAATCATAAGCTCCTACGGTGCCATTGAAAATGTTTTCGGCCTTTCAGAAAACTTTTTCAAAAGTAAGAATATTTTTGAACTTAATGAGCTTTTTGACAATGATAAATTTCAGGAAAGAGCGAAAGTAAGTCAGCTGAGCCGCGAAATCATAAATTTCCAGCTGGATAGGCCCGAAACACACTATGCCCACCATTTTGATGCCAGAATAATCCCTCTTCCACATGATGATATGCTCATTGACCTGCATAACATCACCCTTAAAAAGCATGCGGAAGACGCCATAAAAGAAACTCACAGAAGGCTTCAGGACATAATTGAATTTCTTCCTGATGCAACTTTCGTCATCGACAGCAGGAAAAAGGTTATAGCCTGGAACAGAGCTATTGAAAAAATGACCGGTATCCCTAAAAAGGATATTATAAGAAAAGGTGATAATGCGTACGCTATTCCATTTTACGGATCATCCCGCCCGACTCTTATTAACTTCATTGGCGAATCTATCGGGAAAATTGAAAATGTGTATCCTGATGTAGAAAAGGATGAAGACACACTCATCTCTGAAACCTTTGTACCGAATCTGCATAACGGCCGGGGAGCATGGGTCTGGATTAAAGTATCACCTCTTTACGGCAGGAACCACAAAGTAATCGGAGCGATACAATCAATCCGCGATGTTTCTCAAAGGGTCAGATCGGAGCAGATAACTAAAGCATTATACAAACTTACCAATGAAGTTTTCCACGCAGACGGTCTGGATATTCTGTTCAAATCGATTCATAAAATTTTGAGGGAAGTATTAAAAGTCAATAACTTTTATGTTGCACTAAAAGACAATAAATGCGGAAAGCTGTCTTTCCCCTATTTTGTTGATGAAATAGACCCAAACCCTTTTACTGACGACAGCTGCAATGAGAACAGCAGGTTACTGGTCAACGAGGTAATTAAAACAGGCCAGCCCTTAATTCTCAAAAAGGAAGACATAGGTAAAAGAGCTGCCATGAAAGGCGGATTTGCAGGTACAGCTCCTCAGATATGGGTAGCGGCACCACTCAAATCTGGGGCCAATGTAATAGGAGCGATTGTTACTCAGGATTATCACGATCCTGATCATTTTTCAGACAGCGATCATGAGCTTCTCATAGCTGCCGCAGAAAATATTGCTATTGCCGTAGAGAGGAAAAACGCCGCTGAAGCTCTGCTCAAAAGTGAATTAAAATTCCGCAATATTTTTGAAAATTCCGTAGAGGGTCTTTTCCAGACTGATGAGAATGGAATCCTGATTAGCGTAAACCCCACATTTGCCAGAATCATGGGTTATGAATCGTCTGAGGAGATTGAAAATAAACTAAATATCAATGATTTCTATCACTACAAGGCTGACAGAGACAAAATAAGCAGGCATCTTGAACATCATGGGGAACTTAAAAATTTCGAATGCCTTATAAAACGCAAAAACGGAAATAAAATCTGGATTTCCGTCAATATAAAAAGAATCAGTGGACAGAACAGTAGAAAATATCTTGAAGGAACTTTTGACGACATAACTGAAAAAAAACTTGCTGAATCTTCCAGAGATAATCAGAAGGCAAGATTCACCCAGCTTTTTGAAAACTCTCCGCAGGCTATATGCCTTCTGGATAAGGATGGAAACATCGTCAATGTCAATAAAGAATTCAAAACCCTGTTTGGTGATAATGATAATCTGGAATCACTGCGGAGCAGTTTTATACCGGAAGATAAAATAGAAGAAGCTCAAACCTTCGTTAAAGCCGTCATAAGCGGACAGTTTATTAATGAAGAATCACAGCGCAGGACATCCGATGGCAGAATAATTCCAGTCTCAATACTCGGTTATCCCTTCAATTTTAAAGGCTCAATCGCCGGAGCTTTCTTCATTTTCAATGATATTTCTGAACGTAAGGAATATGAAAAGCAGATCACCCATCAGGCTCTGCATGATTCGCTGACCGGACTTCCCAACAGGGCTCTTTTTATCGAACGGCTTTCCCGCGCACTGGCAAGAAAAAAAGCGGACCCGTCTTATTCCTTTGCTGTGATGCTGGTTGACCTTGACCGCTTTAAAAAAATTAATGACAGCCTCGGTCACATGGCCGGGGACGAACTTCTGGTCTATATAGGTCACAAGCTGAAAGGTCTCCTGCGCCCGATTGACAGTCTCGCAAGGCTTGGCGGTGATGAATTCGGAATACTGCTCGATGCTGTCGATGATCCGAAACAAATTATCTCAGTTGCGGAAAAAGTCCGTGACAGCATTACCGATCCCCTGCTGGTCCATGGCAACGAAGTTGTCATCAGCGCAAGTATAGGCATCGTCCTTAAGATGGATGAATACCGGGAAAGTGACTCTATCCTCCGTGATGCGGATATCAGCATGTACCGCTCGAAAGAACTTGGTAAAAACAGGTTCATGGTCTTTACCAAAAGACTCCATGATCGTGTAATTTCCGAAGTTCAGGTGGAAAGCGAGCTTCGCAAGGGTCTTGCTGATAACGAATTCGAAACGTTCTACCAGCCGATATACGCCTTAAACAGTATGTCTCTTAACGGTTTTGAAGCTCTGATACGCTGGAATCATCCTAAAAACGGACTTGTATCCCCCGGCAGATTTATTCCCGTTGCCGAGGAATCAGGCTTAATCTCAGACATTGGTAAATGGGTTTTCGCTGATGCCTGTGCCACTCTCAGCGCATGGAGAAAAAACTTTCCTTCAGCTCGAAACGTAACCCTTGCAGTCAACCTCTCGGCGCGCCAGTTTTCGCAACCTGATCTGCTGGAAATGACCGACTCTATACTTAGAGAAACAGGAATTCCTCCTGAGAATCTAAGACTTGAAGTCACTGAAACAGCTATTATGGAAAATCTCCAGATGGCAATCCAGAAACTGCGTAAGATCAGACGGCTTGGAGTAAAGATTGCGGTAGATGATTTCGGTATCGGGTATTCTTCACTTTCTCAGCTTCAGGCCCTTCCGGTAGACGTGCTTAAAGTTGACCAGTCATTTGTAATGCGTATGGAACAGGACTCTGAATCCAAAGCAATTGTAAAAATGGTCATAGCTTTAGCCCATACTCTCGGCCTTGATGTTGTTGCTGAAGGAGTTGAAACCGAAGGACAGCTTAATATGCTCCACGCTATGAACTGCAATCTTGTTCAGGGCTTCCTTTTCAGCCGCCCGGTTCCGGCAACCGAAGCAAGAAAACTTCTGCACACTAAAAATATTTAAGCACAAATCAGGTTAGCTGAAACCATATCCAATTAATAAAAAAACAGCCCGCTCTGAAATTCAGAACGGGCTGTTTTCTATTATACATTGCTTCGATTCAATTGTTATTCATGCATATTTTTAATTTCTTCCCCGCCTGACTTTGCTTTTTTATCCGACAGCCTTGAAACAAGCACAAAGAACAGGGGAACAAAGATAACACCCATTATGGTTGCGGCAATCATACCGGCAAAAACCGAGGTTCCTAATGCGTGGCGGCTTGCAGAACCGGCACCTGAGGCTATAACCAGTGGAATAACACCCAGAATGAAAGCAAAGGAAGTCATCAGGATCGGTCTGAACCTTGTTTTAGCGGCATCAACAGCGGCATCAACCAGACTAAGACCGTGCTCCCGCCTGACCCGTGCAAATTCAACAATAAGGATAGCGTTTTTTGCAGCCAGTCCAATCAGCATGACCAATCCGATCTGGGCATAGACGTTATTATCAAGCCCTCTGATCCACTGTCCTAGTATCGCACCGAAAACTCCAAGCGGAACAGCAAAAACAACCGCGAGAGGTACTGCCCAGCTTTCATACTGTGCAGCAAGAACCAGAAAGACCATAAGCAGAGCAAGAGCAAAAATAGCAACTGTCTGGCTGCCGGCTTTCTTTTCCTGATAAGCGATGTTTGTCCATTCATAACCATATCCGCGCGGCAGGTTATCTTTAGCCACTTCTTCCATAGCAGCTATAGACTGCCCGGAACTGTATCCGGCCGGGGTTGAGGCGCTGATCTCAATTGTCCGGTAAAGGTTGTACCTTGTTATATACTCCGGACCTCTTATTGATCTGTACGAAGTAAGAGTCGAGAGAGGCACCATCTTTTTGTCCGAGCTTCTTACATAAAAACTGCTCACATTATCCGGGCTTTCTCTGAACTCTGAATCAGCCTGAGCCATAACGCGGTATGTTCTGCCGTATTTATTGAAATCATTGATATAAAGTCCACCAAGAAAAGTCTGTAGCGCACTGAAAATATCATTTAGCGGAATACCCAGTTTACGAACCTTGTCTCTATCCACATCAAAGAAAAGCTGCGGAACATTTGCACTGAAGGTTGTGAAAACATTACTGAGTTCAGGTCGGGCCGCGGCCTTCTTCATATAATCTGAAGCAGCCTGCTGCAGGTCATCCACGGTTCCGCCGGAACGGTCCTGCAATTCAAACTGAATACCACCTGTAGAGCCGATACCACTGATAGGCGGCGGGCTGAAGTTAACTATATTGGCTTCCTGAATCTCTCTGAATTTTTTCTGTGTGTCACTGATAATTGCCGCCAGACTCAATGACGGATCAGTACGTTTATCCCACGGATCAAGCATTACAAACATGGTTGTCGTATATGAGCTGTATCCCTGACTGAGAATATTGAAGCCTCCGAGAGTCATATAATCTTTTACTCCGGGCTCAGTCTTAAGAATATTCTCAACCTTGCGGGCCACTGCGTCTGATCTCTCAAGTGAGGCGCCTTCCGGCAGCATGATGCTGGTCATAAAATAACCCTGATCCTCATCAGGAACAAAACCTGTAGGAACGGATTTGAAAAGTGACCATGTTCCCAGAAGAAGGACTCCGAAAACAACGAGAGCCACAATTGATTTTCTGATGACCAGGCGGACTCCGGAAGTATATCCTGAAGTTATTTTATTAAAATACTTATTAAAAACCCTGAAAAAGGCTCCCAGAGGGCCGCGAGCTTCCCGCTGCGGTCTTAAGACAAGAGCTGACATGGCTGGAGAAAAGGTCAGTGCATTGATAGACGATATTCCTACGGATACAGCAAGAGTCAGTGCAAACTGCTGATAAAGACGCCCGCTGATTCCGCCCATGAACGCAACCGGGACAAAAACAGAAATAAGCACCGCAGTAGTTGCAACAATAGGCCCTGAAACTTCCTTCATCGCCTTCTTTGTGGCCGCTCGGGCATCCAGCCCTTCTTCATCAATTATTTTCTGAACCGCCTCGACAACAACAATTGCGTCATCAACAACAATACCAATGGCTAGAACCATTCCGAACAGGGTCAGGGTATTAATTGAAAATCCGAGAAGCTGAAAAAAAGCAAAAGTTCCCACCAAGGATACGGGAACAGCTATCATAGGCACAATGGTTGAACGGAAATTCTGAAGAAATATAAAAACAACAATAAAAACCAGAGCCATCGCTTCATAAAGTGTTTCAAGCACTTCATCAATTGATGCGGTAACAAATAATGTTGTATCGTAAGGAATAGAGTAAGTTACCCCAGCGGGGAAATACCCTGAAAGCTCCTTCATTTGAGCCCTAATTGCTTTCATGACATCAAGAGCATTAGCTCCCGGAAGCTGATAAAGCAGCATCAGACATGAAGGAGATCCATCGATACGTCCGAATGAATAATATGACTTAGATCCCATTTCCACACGGGCAATATCACGCACTCTGACTGTACTTCCATCCGGATCAGCCCTGATGATAATTTTACCGAATTCCTCAGGTTCAGTCAGACGTCCTTTAACCTGAACAGTCATCTGGAACTGCTGTCCGCTATTTGTCGGGGGCTGCCCGACCTGCCCTGCCGGAGCCTGCAGATTCTGCTCCTGAATAGCCGTTGAGACATCACCTGTAGTTATTCCAAGGCGGGCCATTTTATCAGGATCAAGCCAGATCCTCATGCCGTAATCCTGATCACCGAAAATAGTGATACTACCCACACCGGGGATACGGGCCAAAGCATCATAAAGATTTATCTTGGCGTAGTTATTCAAAAAAAGTGAATCAAAAGTTTTATCCGGCGAAGACAGGGAAATAGCACCCAGCATACTGGGCGACTGTTTCTTAACACTTACACCGCTCTTGGTAACATCTGACGGGAGCTGGGGCGTGGCAAGAGAAACCCTGTTCTGAACGTCAACGGTTGCCAGTTCGAGATCACGGCCGATCTCAAAGCTTATGTTAAGAACATAGCGGCCGTCATTTGAACTGATTGAGTTCATATAAAGCATATCCTGAGCACCGTTGACCTGTTCCTCAATAGGAGCGGCCACGGTCTCTTCCACTACTTTAGCGTTTGCGCCATTATAGTTTGCAGTAACCTGAACTGTAGGCGGGGCTATTTCAGGATATTGGGCGATAGGCAGAGTAAAAATACTGAGCAACCCTACCATGGTAATCAGAATTGAAATAACGGATGAGAAGATCGGTCTATCAATAAAAAAATTAATCATAAGTGATCCTTGAAGGGTTACCAAACAATCAAAACCCGATTCTGAAAAATTCAGAACCGGGTAAAATTCACATTACTGTTTTGAATCTGCGGTCTTACCGGGAAGAGTCGGATCATCTACAATTTCAGGCTCCACCCTGGTTCCCGGACGAATCTTTTTAACACCGTCGGCAATAATCAAAGCTCCGTCATTAATTCCACTTTCGATAATGCTGAGCTTGTCATTGGAATACGCAATTTTAACGGATTTTTCGATGACAGTACTGTTTGCAGAGACAACCAGCAGTGATTTACTGCCCTGAGTATCAAGAACAGCCCTTGCCGGAACAGTGAGAGCATCTTTAAAAGTTTTCAGTCTGGTAACAACTTTAGCGTACTGTCCATCCCTTAAGATGTGCTCAGGGTTTGGAAATACGGCTCTTATCCCGAGAGTTCCTGTGGAAGAATCCACCGCACGGTCAGCCATGCTGAAAGTTCCGTTGTGCGGATATGTGCCTCCGTCGGCAAGGATCATCTGTAAATTACCTATAGGAGATTTCTCCCCGGCTTTCTTTCTTTTCTCAATTTCACGTATTGCGATAAGGTATTCTTTTTCAGGGATACTGAAATTTACATAAACAGGATCAATAGAGGAGATTTTAGTCAGGGTTTCATCTTTGATAAGGTCACCGATATTAACCTGAGTCCGGCCTATAATGCCGTCCATCGGCGCGGAAATGGTGGTATATCCTAAATTCAGTTTTGCCGAGGCAACTGCGGCCATATCATTATCAAGCTGGGCTTCCAGAACCTGCTTGTCAGTACTTTTGGTATCAAATTCTTCACGGCTGACAGCACCCTGTTTAAGCAGCGCCTGAAACCTGCGATAATCAGTAGTAGCCTTCCTAAGTGAAGCTCTGGTTCTGGCCAGTTCCGCGTTAGCCTGTTTCAGGGCTTCCTTGTACTGCCTTGGATCAATAAGGAAAAGCACATCACCTTTCTTGACCAGCTGGCCCTCTTTAAAAGTCCACTTTTCAAGATATCCCTGAACACGTGATTTAATATCAACAGTTTTTGTTGCCGCTATCTGTCCGACATATTCACCTTTAATGGGAACATCATGGGTTTTAACTTTGATGACTTTCAAGGGAACGGCTTTGACGGCAGCCTTCTCTTTTTTACCATCATCAAAACAGCCGCTCAAAGCAAAGGTCAGGCCCAACAACGCAAGCAAAGTAAAAAATTTAATCTTCGAAGACATTTTTCCCGCCGGTTAGCAATGAAATTCATTAGGATAATACGAAAAACAACACTTAAAGCATATTCCGGAGCAGAAACACTTTAGTGGTGAGAATGTTCCTTTACCAGTTCTATAGATTCGGGCAGAACTTTTCTAATCAGCAGACGCAACTGTTCATACTGTGACTGAAACTCTTCACTAGGCACCAGACGCTCCAGAATACTGGAAGTATAAAATCCCGGAACTTTGTTAAGAGTCAGACAGACAATGTCATGGACACAAATATCACAAAGGCAAAAGGAAATTTTATTACCCTCTACAATTGCAACGAGTTCTTCATAAACCAGACGCTGTGCAAGGTTTTCAATATCCCCGGACTCAAAAATCTGCTCATAGGTCAGCATATAAAGACCTCCGTTGATTCTGACGAATAAAAGTTCTTTACACTTATATCCTATTTAAAGGTCACAGAAAAGCCTAATGCAGGTAGCAAAGTCAAAATTAATCAACCTACTTAAAAATCAACATCAGCCACAACTATGTTTAAAAGAACCATAAAAACATAAGAAATATTAAGGATCAGGATTCATGCCTTCCTGATTCTGATTTCCATTCACGTACAACTTCGCGAACTTTTTCGTAATGCTCTGAATCCTCTTTATATTCCTCTGCAAATACATGGAGCTTGGTTCCGCCTCTGGGAACAAAAAGCCCTTTAACCCTTATCCAGAGCGGGGAAAGTTTTGAAACAAAATCTTCCAGCATATTGTTGGTGATGGTTTCCATAAAAGACTGATGATTGCGATAAGCTCCCATGTAAAGTTTAAAACTTTTAGACTCTACACAAAGCCGGTCAGGGATATACTCGATTACTATAGTAGCAAAATCAGGCTGACCTGTAACAGGACAAAGCGAAGTATATTCCGGGAATTCAATGCTTATTATATAAGGCCTTCCCGGGAAATTATTGGGAAATGTTTCTAAAATATCAGCCGAAGGGCTGCTGTAATTATATTCGGTTGATCCTGCCTTACCAAGTGATTTCAATCCGCCTGTTTTATCCTGACTTCTGGTAGTATCCATTTTTACTCCTGACTGCGTTATATTAATTTTGACTTACCTGCATTATACTGGCATTCGGTCTTTCAAAAGAAGCAGGGTTCTATACCCTCAGCTTCGTATGTATTCAACCCCGGGGCTCCACCATCGAGGTTCAGGACTTTCTCCCTTTTGCCTGAGCCGGATGGAGCGGCAGTCCCAAGACATCAACATTCAACACAAGGGATTATATGTTCTCTTCACCTTTTGAACGCAAAGCGTTCACTCTTCTCACGAGCCTTTTTATAGGTTCACTTGTCGTTGCAGCCTTTGTATCTTCAAAAATCATCAACATTTTCGGTTTTACCGCGCCTGCCGGAGTTCTGGCATATTCGCTGACTTTCATTGTTTCTGACGTAATCAGTGAAATATGGGGAAAAGAGCAGGCCAATGAAGTAGTCCGAAGCGGATTCTTTGCGCTTATTGCCGCAATTACGCTTTCATGGCTGGCACAGATATGGGATCCAGCTCCTTTCTGGCAGAATCAGGAAGCCTTTAAAAGCGTATTTTCAAGCACTCCACGCATCGTTCTGGCCTCACTGACAGCTTATATCATCAGCCAGAACCATGATGTCTGGCTTTTCCACTTCATCAAAAACATAACCGGACAGAAACATCTCTGGATCAGGAACAATGCCTCAACCATCATCTCACAGTTGATAGACTCAACCGTATTTGTAACCGTGGCATTCTACGGAGTTCTGCCGGTTACGGATATAATTCTGGGGCAGTGGGTTGCCAAAATAGGCATCGCACTACTGGATACCCCTTTTGTATATCTGGTTGTATCATTTATCAGATTCCGCACTGCCGGACAGACTCGGGCAGAAGCATAAGAAAAAGCGTCCCCGGTCAGCTGTGGCATGATCCGGGGACGCTTTTTACAAAACTCTTCAACATCCTTCTAACCCCTAAGTCATATCTTCCCATATAACAGCATTTTTGCCACCGCGCTTGGCCTGATACATCATGGCATCTGCACTTTCTATAAGGACCTCGGCACTGTTAGTTACTCCGGGAATTAAAGTTACGCCGCCAATACTTATGGTCAGAAAAGGATTTATAGGTGAAAATTCATGTTTGATTTCAAGCTGTTCAACTTTTTTTCTGATATCTTCTACAAGATATCTTGCTCCATAGGCATCAGTTTCAGGCAGAAGAATAACAAATTCCTCCCCTCCATAGCGGGCCGCAAGGTCACAGGGCCTGTTTATCGCAGAGCTTATTATGCCCGCGACCTTCTTTAAGGCAACATCACCGGCAGTATGGCCATAGTTGTCATTATACTGCTTAAAACAATCTACATCGACCATAGCAAGCGAAATAGGGAGAAATGCCCGCTGACACCTTCTCCATTCCCTGTCCACTGAAAGTTCGTAATTACGTCTATTGGGAATTTCAGTAAGGGCATCATAATTTGCCAACCCCTCCAGCAGATGACGCTGGCGGACAAGAGTCAGGTGATTTCTAATCCTTGCCTTAACAATCGGAGGGTGAAATGGCTTTCTGATATAGTCCATTGCACCTTTTTCAAGCCCGGTGGCTTCGTCTTCAATTGAATCAAGAGCGGTAATAAAGATGACCGGAGTATTTTTGGTCCGTTCATCCTCCTTCAATTTATGCAGCACGGTGTACCCGTCCATTTCAGGCATCATAACGTCCAGAAGGATGATATCAGGAGGGTTGTCAGACCATGCTCTTTCAAGAGCCTGAGTGCCGTTCTTGGCAAGGATGACCTTATAATCATCTATCAGCAGGTCAGACAGGATATTGAGATTCATCCTTTCATCGTCCACAACAAGAATTTTTGCCCTGTTTTCGCTGGTCATACTCTTTTATCCACCGTTTTCTAAATCAATAGTCTTCTCAAGATCATCAAGGTATCTTGATGCATCATCGAAATCATAATTATCTATTAAGGAACTTAGCACATCCAGTTCACTTTCGACACCTTTTCCTGCAAGCCTCTGCCTGAGCTCTTCCATAACCTCTACCGACATAGCGTTACCTTCTTCCAGCAGAGAGTGAAGGTTTGAGATAACTCTACGCACAGTAACCGGATTATAATCAGCAGACTCCACATGCCTTATAACAGTATCAGAGAAATTTTGAAGCCCCTTAATCAGGATATTTAATTCTTTTTCATATTCAGCAAGAGAATCATAGATATTATCCGATCCCGACTTAATTGCTTTTTCAAGATCCTGAGCAGCCTTTAAGAATAACTCTGCGCCCATATTTCCGGCAACGCCTTTAGCTGAATGAGCCAGAGCCGCAGCTTTGTTCATATCACCATTTTCAATACAGCTGCGCATTGCTTCCGCTGCTCCGGAATAATCCTCTTTAAAACTTTTTAAGACACGGGCATACCCGCGCCTGCTGCCTGCAACATTGCTCAAGCCGCTTTCAACATTAAGCCCCGGAACTTCGGGAAACTCGATATTATCAGAGGATTTCTCACGCTCTTCAAAAACAGGAGCATCAGTCCTTTCTCCCGGAGAAATAAATTTAAGCAGCTCTTCATACAACAAGCCGGGATTGATAGGTTTGGTAAGATGCTCGTTCATTCCGGCGGCGAGGCTCTTTTCCCGGTCCCCGCTCATAGCGTGAGCTGTCATCGCTATTATCGGAAGGTCCTTATTTTTAGCATCCTTCCTGATTTCCCGAACAGCGGTCAGTCCGTCCATTTCAGGCATCTGGATATCCATAAGCACTAGATCAAAATCAGTCTTTTTTACGGCTTCAATGGCCTTGATTCCATTATCTACAACGCTTACCCGCAATCCAGCATTTTCAAGCAGATCAAGGGCGACAATCTGATTAACGTGGCTGTCTTCGACCAGAAGGATTCTGGCTCCACGAATACTTTTCATAGATTCTACAGGAGAAATTCCATCGGTTCTCTCGACAGCTTCCCTTTTTCTGTCAAACAGACCGGAAACAACTGTCCATAATGCAGAATGAGTTAAGGGCTTATTGACAACAACATCAATTCCAGCCTCAACCGAGGCGCCTCTCAGCTCGGAATCACCTCCGGCCGAAGCCATAAGTATGACAGGGAGATCTTTGTACTGGTCCTTCTCCCTGACTAAAGCGGCATGCTCCACTCCAAGCTCTTCTCCTACTTTCCAGTCGAGAATGACCATTTTAAACAGATCATCAGTTTCAATAGATTCATCAAGGCTGCGCTTGAGTTCAGCCCCGGAAGACATTGTCTCCACCCTGAAATCCATAGACTCAAGAAAAGACCGTAGACAATCAAGAATGGAGTGGTTGTCATCCACAACGGCAACTCTGGAGCCTTTATATTTTCCGGGAATAAATAGAGCAGGCTGATTTTCAGGGAGTTCAAACCCGACATCAAAAAAGAAAGTGCTGCCCATTCCCGGCAGGCTTTCAACACCGATGGCTCCACCCATAAGCTCCACAAGAGTTTTGCAGATAGCAAGGCCAAGCCCTGTTCCACCATATTTGCGAGTGGTCGAGGTATCCGCCTGTGTGAAGGATTGAAAAAGTTTTCCAACCTCTTCCGCACTAAGCCCTATACCCGTATCTCTGACCATAAACCTCAATTCCGCAAAATGTCCTGAGAGCTGATTCAAGGAGACTCTTATCTCAATTTCCCCTTCTCCGGTGAACTTTATGGCATTATTGGTAAGATTGGTTAGAATCTGACCAATTCTCAAAGGGTCTCCTAAAATATGCTGTGGAACATCAGGCTCAGCATATAAAATAAATTCCAGATTTTTTTCTTCAGCTTTTACAGCCACAATATCAGCTACATTTCTTAATACGCTGTCCAGCCTGAATTCTATTTTTTCAACCTGCATTTTGCCAGCTTCAATTTTTGAAAAATCCAGAATATCGTCAATAATATTGAGGAGACTGTTGGCCGAGGACATCATTTTTTCTAGATAGTCACCCTGTTTATTATCAAGCCCGGTTCTACCGAGCAGAAATCCGATACCGAGGATGCTGTTCATAGGAGTTCTGATTTCATGACTCATGTTAGCAAGGAACTCACTCTTGGCCCGCACTGCGGCTTCGGCTTCCTTGCTGACTCTTTCAAGATCAAGCTCAGTGTTGCGTCTTTCGGTAATATCTCTCAAACACTCAATACTGCCTACAATCTCACCGTTGGAATTATATAGAGAACGTGCAACGCCCCATAAATAGGCCCCCTTTCCACCGAAAGCATTCGGAGTATAGACCTCGGCATAATGGATGTCCCCTCTGCTGGCCATGTGATCGTAAAGATAGGAATTATCATTCATAGAGTCCTGAAGGACCATGTCGATAAGAATTGGGCGGCGCTCTCCGTAAAAAGGTAGGGAATATTCAAAATTTCCTTTTCCGAGCATCTTCCCTTTGGGAATACCGGTAATCTCCTCCATGGCTTTATTCCAGGCCATTACCCGGCCTTCACGATCTATAACCAGAGTAGAATCTGGAAGAAATTCAATAATATCATTCAGCCTGCGGTGAGACTCAAGAAGGGCTGATTCACTCATTCGCTGAGCAGTAACATCCCTAAAACTCCAGACCCTGCCGACGACATTGGTACCGATCCTCTGCGGGCGGGAGAGACGTTCAAGCACTCTGCCGTCAATCAGGGCAACTTCATCAAAGCTGTCATCATCAGGTCTTTCCCTGAATTCTTCAATCTTGGCCAGAAAAGTATCCGGATTCTCAACTTTACGGGCAAGTACATCCAGATATTCAAGACTGCCGGATTCAAGGATATCAGCCGAGATATTCCATAGCTCCATAAATCTTCTGTTCCAGACACTGGGACGATCCATGGGGTCAAGTACGAGTATTCCATCAGCAGTGGATTCAATAGTTGCCGACATCATGGAAATGCTGCGCTCAAGGTCCTTTCGCATCTGTCTTGTTTCAGTAATATCACGGATGGAAGCCTGAACAGCCGGTCCCTGTTTCAAATTCACAAGGTTAAGGCTTATGCTGGCGAACCAGATGGTTCCATCGACTTTTTTTGAAACCCATTCGAATTCACTGTATCCGGTTGTATACACTTCCAGCATATATTTTTTTGCAAGCTCAATGCTTGCAATGTCAGAAGCCTGAGTTTCAGCGGAAAGATCAATTGCCGAATAAGTTTTGAATTCTTCCAGACCATGGCAACCGTATAGTTTCAATGCGGACTGGTTGGCATTAAGTATTTCAAAATCAAGATCCATCAGAACAATACCATCGCCTGAGGAATCAAAAAGTGATCTGAAGCTAGCTTCACGATCGGCAAGCTCTTCAGTCTGTTTCATGCTCTGATCTCTCAGAGACATCCTTTCAAGTGCGATCATTATATATCTGGAAACAAATATCAGTAACTCAAGGTCCTGTGCATCAAGCTCGTTGCGGGGGTCATAGCTCTGAACGGAAATGACTCCGAGCACCTTATTCTCACGGATAAGCGGAACTCCTATCCAGACTTCAAAATCAGACTCTCCGCAATCAACCTGTCCTGTTCTGACAAGACTACACATTTTTTCACGATCAATAAGAGCCGGTTCACCACTAGCTATTATATACCTTGAAAGCTCAAGGTAGCACTCACCGTGGCTTGAAAAATCTTTATGCTCATCAACACAGTAAGCGAATTGAATATCGTTTGAATCCTCGCAGCGCACGACAAAAAAATTATCGGCATACATAAATTCATTGATGCAGAAATGGAGAACTTTATAAAACTCATCAATACCGCTTACGTCCATAACAGCCATGGCGATTTTATGCAGAGACCTGTGGACCAGCTCCATTTTTCTTCTGCGCTTGATTTCGCTGTTCAATTTTGAATTAAGATAAAAAAGCTTGCGGTTCCATCCCATGAAGAAAACCAGCAGAATTAAGGCCACTCCGCCGATTTCCCATATCAGGCTGTAATCAAGGGCATCGTTTTCAGAGGGATTGAGCCACTTCTGATAAATTCTACGGTGATCTTCCTCGGAGATTGAGGACAGAGCTTTATTGATTATTGAAACAGCTTCGGAATATCTGGGGTCCACACCGATACGGTGCATGAATTTGTAGTTGGTGGAACCTATAATTTTTAAATCTGAAACTCCGAGTTTTCTGATTTTATTTATGACAACTGCTGCATGCCCGACAAAAGCATCCACCTCTCCGCTGGAAAGCATAATCAGACCGTCATCAACAGTATCTGTCTGGATAAGATCAATACCGGGGAAATTCTTTTTAAGATAATTATAGGCGGCGTACCCCCGGCCTACTCCGACCTTCCTGCCGTTCAACTGCGAAAGATCATTCACATAAGCTGAGTTCTCTCTGCCCACAATAATCAGCGGAAAATCAAGAAAAACTTCTGAAAGCAGCATTTCTCTGCCGACATTGTCAGCGGAACTTATGTTGGGAACAACATCAATCAGGCCCTGATCATATTTTTTCAGAACGTCAGTCCACGACAGGCTTGGCACAAATTTAAATCTCAACCCGGTGCGATCAGTAATAAGTTTCAGGTAATCAGCGGCAATACCACTAAAGGAACCGTTTTCATCTATGATAGAAAGAGGCTCCCAGGCCCGTTCACTGAATAGAAGAGGTTTGGAATCAGCAAGAAACTTTTTTTCCCTGTTGTTCAAAACAACTTTCTGCCCGGAATTAACTACACGCCCTCCGGGGTTACCGCTCAGCCATTTTACACCGAGTATATCCAGATCCTGAACAGTTACGGTATCTGCCGATTTCTGCAAAATGTTCTTTAAAATAAGCCGGTCTTTTCTAATGGCCATCCTTACACGGCCAACTCCGCTTTTAAGAAGCCTCTTATCCCGGATAACCCGGACCTGCAGATTATTATATCCACCTTTTCTTATGTGGTAATCAAGAACTGGACGGTATCCGGCAACGGCATCCACCCGCCCGGCAGACAGTGCCGCCAGCATGTCTCCGACATTGTTGAACCCGGTAATCTCAATATCAGGATAAAGTGAAGATATGTATCCTGTGAGAGGTTCACCACGCAAGGCTCCGATTTTTTTACCTTCAAAAAATTCAAGATCAAAAACACCGTTAGATTTCAAACCTGCAAGCCCAAGCTCAAGATCAAGATACGGTGAACTGAAAAATGCTGATTTATCCCACGAAGTGTTGCTGACAGCGTTAACAACAACATCAACTTCATGTTTACTAATTTTTGCAAGACTTGAATCCTGCTTGGTCCTGTTTATAAACTCAACCTTAAATCCGGCTCTCTCAGCAAGAAGTTTAAAATAATCAACAGAATATCCGGCTGGTCCGTTTTTGCCGATAAAATTGATTGGAGCCCGGTCTTTTTCACAGAGAATTCTAACAACCGGATTATCAGCTATATAATCTTTTTCTATGGCAGTAAGCTTCGGTCCCCCCGCAGGAGCAGTTTCAAGCGATACCCACTTCAGCCGCAGACTGTTTTTATCCGCTTCAGAAATCTGGTTGAGGCCTTTCTGCAGAATAGACTTTAACAGCTGATTTTTTATACCGAATACCGGCTTGTATGCTCCCAGATAATTATCCCACAGCACCGGGGTTGAAACCAGTTTGCGATATGGTTTCAAGGCATCAAGATATTTAAGAATTGCTTCAACACCTATAACTGAATCAACATCACCTTGAATCAGTTTCTTAATCGCATTTTCAGAATCACTGGTTTTGACAATCTTAATATCCGGATAATGCTCTTCAAGAGCCTTTATCAATCCAGTATATTTAGCCCGGACAGCAACATTTTTCCCTGACAGATTTTTTAAGGAAAGGAGTTCTGAAGTTTTCTCATTTGTTAAAATTCCCCATGGCTCACGGGAAAAAGGCTCTGTAAAAAAAAGACCCTTATCTTCTGAGCTGCTTTCAGAAACATTGAGTAGAACGCCATTTTTAAGATTTTTATGATTTAAAAAGGACTTTGATTTTGGTTTAAAATCCAGATTCAACCCGACATTAGCTGCGGCCCTTTCGAGCATATCCACAGAAAAGCCCTGATACTTTCCATCATTATAGGAGCAAAATGTTTCCAGATCATCTTCACAGAAAACAGGAACAACTTTATGTGAATTTAAAAATTTTTTCTCAGTAGCAGTCAAATTCAAGGGACGCGGAGAATCATGTTCCGGGAAAGCCGTCCACTTTCTTTTAATCGCTTCAATTTCAGCCGGACCAATTAAATCAAGCGATTTTTCCAGCAGTGATTTTAAAACATTATTACCTTTTTTTACCGCCAGATATATAGGTCTTGGATCAAAATATGGCGATGACTGAAAACGGTATACATTGATTGAAGGCAGTGAATTGGCCTCTACAACCGCCTTGTAGGTAAAATATGGACCGAGACTCAATTCAGCTTCACCACTGTAAACCTTTTTCAAAACATCAAGTGGCGTTTTACTCTTTATTATTTTTATTCCCGGATACTCATTTTCAAGAATCTGATCGACGTAACCGCCTTCCATAACTGCAACGGTTCGACCCTTTATCTCAGCGATATTGCGAATATACGGTATGCCATGTCTGGATGCTATGGCTCCACTCATTTTTACAAAAGGTCCAACGAACAGCATTTTGCCGGCTCTTGCCGGTGTTTTTGCCAAAGCGCCTACAATATCTGCTTTTCCGGAATCAAGAACACTGTTGTATGAAGGAGCTTCAGGATAGAAATGAGCTTTAAATTCCAGCCCGAGAATATCTGCAACCCTGTGGAGGACATCAACTGTATAGCCGCTTAATTTATCACCGCTGGAGAAATTATACGGGGGCAGATTAAATATGGAGCTGTATCTCAGCACCTTGGTTTTAGATAAAAATTCAGATTCCTCCTGGGTCAGTTTGAGCTTTTTCTCCGGGGTCAGTTTGAGCTTTTGAGGTATTTGTGTGGAATTTTGGGCGTAGCAGATGGATAAAGACGAGAAGATAAAAAGGGAGATCAATAAAAATATACTAAAATAAAATCGCCTGCTAAAATCCATTAACGTCCCCCGACAACTGGAATTGTACTATATTTTCAATAAATATCACTGGCCCCTGATAAACTCAATATTCATTATTTTCTATAAGAGGTACATATTTTTATAGCATGCAAAAATTATAATTTATTGTCGTTCTGCAATTAGATTTATTTTCAAGCTGACAGAAAGCTTTTTGATATGATACTTAAAGAATCAGCAGATATATTACATTTGAAAATCAATTGATAAATTTTCTAGTAATGAATCCAATATAAATCCCCCTGCTTACAGCTTTTCTAAAAATAGACCTAAGTGTTTTTAACAATTAAAAATACATAATAAAGGAGATAGAACATGGACTTCTCGGAAGTGTTGGAAAAAAGGCGCGCAGTGAACTTCTTTGATCCTGAAAAAGAAGTCAGCGAGGAAGAACTCAAAGCCATTGTAGAAGATGCTGCAAAAGCACCTTCAAGCTTCAATCTCCAGCCGTGGAATCTTGTTGTTTTGAGAGATCACGAAGAAAAAGCACGTCTCAGAAAACTGGCCTGGGATCAGCCCAAAATTACTGATGCCCCAGTTGTATTAATGGTTCTTGCTGACCGTAAAGGATGGCAGGCTGGCAACGAAGGACTTGAAAAACTGTTCAAAAACAACGTCAAGTCCGGAATTATGACCGAAGATAAATACCAGTGGTTTACTGAAACAACTGGAGGACTTTACGGGACTACCGAAGACAGGATTCAGGCCTTCGCATGCAAAAATGCGGCACTCTTTGCAATGTCACTTATGTACAGCGCATCCAACAGAGGCCTCCAGACTCATCCAATGGATGGATTTGACCTTGATGGCGTAACAAAAGAATTCAATATTCCCGATCAGTACTGGCTCACAATGTTGATTGCAGTCGGACACCTGAAACAGGGTATTGAAATCTTCCCGAAAGCATGGCGGAAAAGCTACGAAGATATCGTTAAAAAATTCTAAATAACCGCAACCCTTGAAAGTGAAACCCTTTCAAGGGTTTCAGATTGCTGACTAACCCCGTTTTTTTTAAAAGCGGGGTTTTATTACGCCCTATTTCTGTTCGATTTAGTTTGAAAAATTTAAATTTGGTCGATCAAATCCCAAGTTCGAAGCAAAACAGTGAACGGAACTCTCTTTGAAGGCAATAGTTTTAAAAATATCAGAAAATATGCGTCTAGCGCTTAGGATAAGCGCTATTTTCTTCATGTTTTGGCAGGCTGCGCAGAGGAGACTTTGTTCTTGAGCCTTCGAGAGGCCGCGCATTCTGGCATAGCGATGTCCGTGAA